>JAGQPO010000286.1 GCA_020426665.1 Planctomycetales bacterium | reverse complement strand
ATGTCTTCAAATTGCGACAGTAACTTGGGTGTTGGCCCATTGCTTCGTTGAATTTGGAAATGACGGCGACGGATGGACGGTCGACCTGAATCCATCGCTTCGATCTACAAGTGGTTTTCACCACACAGCCACCTGGCAACCGAGATGCAATCGCTCAGTGAATCACCGTTTTGGTCTGGGATGTTCCTAAATTGGCGCCGCCATGGCCCGCCGTCACATTGCCGGAGAATCCCTACATCGTAATCAAAACTCCCGAATGCCTTGCTGTACTGAGTGGCCACGTTGCATTCGTCCTGACCGGTATGTGATAAACTGGCAGTTCGTCCTAATCAGCGGGAGGCGTGCCGGGTCGCCAACAGTCAAAACACGTGGGTGATTCGATAGCGTTTTGCATTGGGCGCACCTGACGCAAACAATCTTATAGTCCAAAGGAACCATAGGCATGGTGAAAAAGCATTTGACGTTACAGCACAGTGAAAGTGTCGTTGTCCAGGCCGCCGCACAAATTTATGCGGCCTACATTACGAGCGGACGTGTCACCGAAGAAGGAAACGCCCACTGGATGAGACAGGCGATCAAAGAGGCGATCGCCATTGCCAGGGGCGTCGACGATGCCGTGATCAGCGACGGAGAAATGGAATGAAGTCGGCGTTGATTAAATGCCTGGCCATTTACCTTTTTGCCATGTCGGCATCTTGGTCGCATCATGCTTGCTCGGCGGATAAAGCAAAGGTCGTATTCATTTCCGGTTCGCCCAGCCACGGTCCGGCCCAGCACGAGCATCGCGCGGGGAACATGATTTTGGCCAAGGCGTTGAACGAATCTGGATTAGATGTCGACGCAACGCTTGTTCCGCATTACGGGTACCCCAATGATCCGTCAATCTTGAATGACGCGTCAACCGTTGTGATTTTTTGTACCGGGCACGCGGGTCATGTGCTGAATCCACACTTGGATGAATTTGACGCGTTAATGAAAAAAGGAGTCGGCGTGGTCATGATCCACTGGGCAACGGAAGCGGAGAAAGGTAAGCCCGGCGAAAAATTTCTCGAATGGATGGGCGGGTTTTGCGATTTGGATTGGTCGGTCAATCCACATTGGACTCCGAACTTTGACAAGTTCCCCGATCATCCGATCGCCAACGGCGTTCAACCGTTTCGCGTGAACGATGAATGGTATTACCACATGCGATTCGTGGATGACATGCAGGGCGTGACACCGATATTGTCGGATCTGCCGCCGCTGGAAACGCTGCGTCATCCCGATGGCGCGCGCAGCGGAAACCCGGCGGTTCGCAAAGCCGTCGAATCAGGAATGCCACAACACGTCGCCTGGGCATACGAACGTCCTGAAGGTGGGCGCGGATTCGGATTCACTGGAGCGCACAATCATCGCAGCTGGCAAGACGACAATTTTCGAAAAGTCGTTTTAAACGCGATTCTGTGGACCGCCGGCGTCGAGGTTCCCGAGAATGGTTGCCCGACAACCACGCCGTCGGACGAAGAAATAAAATTAAATCTGGATCAGAAATAGGAGTCTCATTGCTGAACGCTCCGCGATTCCCGCGTTTTGATCGCGGAGCGATCAACGACTTTCACGCGTTCACTTATTCGTTCCCATCAACGTCATTAGCGCGACAACGGTTGATTCGACTCCGCGTTTTACGGCGGGTTCCGGTTCGATTCGGAACAGCGGCGAATGGTGGCTGGGAACGGGGGCACCGCCCGACGTTTCGGTGTCAAAATCGGCCTGCGGTGTTCCGCCGACCGACCAGTACACCGAAGGGATGTCGGGGTCTGTTGTGAAGAACGGAAAATCCTCTGCGCCCATCCCCTTGGACGGTTCGTCGATGACTTCTGCTGCGCCGATCTTTTCCTGCCATGCCTTGCGCAACCGTCTCGCCAGCTCGGGAGTGTTGGACTTCGGCGGTACACTTTCATCGGACACAACAACCTCGGGCAGTTTGTCATCCGGCAATCCCGCGACGCGCCCCA
This sequence comes from Planctomycetales bacterium, assembly GCA_020426665.1. Classification (GTDB taxonomy): domain Bacteria; phylum Planctomycetota; class Planctomycetia; order Pirellulales; family Pirellulaceae; genus Stieleria. The sequence goes on along the minus strand of JAGQPO010000286.1, from coordinate 11,844 downwards.
TGTTCTTTGCAATTCGGTGAATCCCGTCCAGCAGAGTCTTGCGTGTTTCCGGACTTGTGCTCCGAACGGTCAACTGCAGGTGGGCCTTGTCGGAAATGATGTTATGTTTGGTGCCGGCGTGGAACGAACCGACGGTGACCACACCGGGTTCCCGCGGCGCGATTTCCCGAGAGACCAGTGTCTGCAGTGCCAACACGATTTGACTGCCTAGCACGATCGGATCTTTGCCACGGTGCGGGCTCGCGCCGTGGGCTCCTACCCCATGAATGGTAATGTCGACCGTATCGGCTCCGGCATAGGGGCTACCTTCGGAGACGTTAATCAATCCCGAACGGTCGCGGGATGTCACATGAAAGGCGAGTGCAAAATCGGGAACGCCGAATCGTTCCCATAACCGATCTTGCTTCATCGCCCGGGCACCGATCACGCGTTCTTCGGCCGGTTGGACAATCAACATCAACGTACCGTTCCAATCGTCTCGGTGCCCTGACATGTAACGAGCGGTTCCAACCAAACTGGTGATGTGTACGTCGTGTCCACAAGCATGCATCACCGGCACAACCTCGCCGGTGATCGGACTCTTTTGAGTCGCCTTGGAAGCATTCGGCAACCCCGATTTCTCCTCGACGGGCAAACCATCCATGTCCGCACGCATCATGACGGTCGGTCCGTCTCCGTTGGAAAGCAACGCCACGACACCGGTTCCGCCGACACCTTCGGTAACGTCAAACCCCACCGAACGCAGCTCGCGTGCCATCCGCGCCGCGGTCTGGTATTCGACCAACGAAAGTTCCGGATTGCGATGAAAGTGATCAAATAGATCCGCCAGATGCAATTGGTAATCGGACTCGACATGTTCTCGCAAATCCTCTGCGAACGTTCGTGATTGGAAGGTGATCGCAAGCAACAACGCCAGCATCAGGTACCTGTTCATGGTGACGGTCCGATCCAGATTCGGGGGCGGGGCATAAACCAAGTCTAAAAAACTGCATTCAAAGACGGCGTAGACTTACAACCAGGATAATGACTGGCGCAACGTCACGATACTAACCGCGATTAAACTACCTAAGCAGACGGTTTTCGCGGCAGCCGGACGCGGGTGCAACATCAGCTTTTGGCGTTAGGTTTCGACCGTAGCGGAAGCCATCAAGACTTTCGAAGATTCCTGGTGCCAACACGGAACTCTTGACGAGTTCCGCTACCCAATCGTTTAGCTCCGGCGGAATACTAGTGATCTTGCCAATCGCGGATCATTCGGTCTGAATGACCTTCGATCCAGCTGCTTCCTGTCTGTCAACCCAGTTTCGATCCTATGCGTGTTCTCGTCACCGGTCCTGCCGGATTTCTTGGTGGCGAAATCGTTAAACAATTGTTGGATCGTGGGGACCATGTTGTCGGCGTCTCTCGGGGCGACTACCCGAAGCTGGCTGAAGCCGGTGTCGATTTTCACCGTGGCGATCTTTCCGATTCTGATTTCACTGATCGCGTGATTCGCGACGTCGATGCGGTGGTTCACACTGCTGCGGTTGCCGGCGTCTGGGGTGCGTTCGAGTCCTTCTATCGTGTCAACACGCAAGCGACGTTGAACGTCATCAATTCTTGCCGGGCTGCTGGCATTGAGACGTTGGTATTTACCAGCAGCCCCAGTGTGACGTTTGATGGTCAACATCAACGTGGCATCGACGAATCAGCACCGTACCCGACGAATTGGTTGTGCGCGTATCCGCAAACCAAGGCGTTGGCGGAGCAGGCGGTCCTGGCGGCCCACCAGACCGGATCGCTTAACACTTGTGCGCTCCGGCCGCACTTGATTTGGGGCGCCGACGATCCGCACCTGTTGGCCCGCGTCGTGGACCGCGCACGATCCGGGCGGCTTAAAATCGTTGGCGATGGCTCAAACCTGGTCGACACCGTTCACGTGACCAATGCGGCGGCGGCACACTTGGACGCCCTCGACGCATTGACCCGAGATCCCGAGACTGCCGGCGGCCGAGCCTACTTCATTTCCCAGGATGAACCGGTGAACTGTTGGGAATGGATCGCGACGATTTGCCAGGCCGCCGGAGTTGCCGCGCCCAGCCGACGGGTGTCTTTTCGCCTGGCATACGCCGTTGGGGCGGGTTTGGAGACGTTTTACCGGGTCACCCGACGGGCCGACGAACCGCCCATGACGCGGTTCGTCGCCGCACAGCTTGCCAAGGACCACTACTTTGATACCACTGCGGCGCGAGAGCGTCTGGGGTACAAAGTCAGAATATCAATGGACCAGGGTATAGAAGACCTGCGTTTGAAGTGGAGCGGACGCTAGAATGTAAGGTTCCTGCCTGCGCCCCGGGCAGCGTTTGATTAGCCGTTCTTCGTTACCCAAGTGCTTTTGCACACGGTCCGTTTCACAAGCTTGTTTGCCGCAGGTCCGGTCCCATGTCAACCAGCGACGTCCGAAACATTGATTCGTTACAGCGGCTCCGTGGCGGAATTCTGGGGCTCAGCGACAGCTGGGAAAAAACACTCCAGGAAATTCGCATTTCGATCCATCGTGCGGATCAATATTTCACCGACGAGGTTCCTCGATACTGGCGGCAACAAACCGAGCGTGCCGAACGAGAATTGACGGAAGCCAAGGATGACTTACAGGCCAAGCAGTCTGCGGCGCGGGCCGAAGACCGGGTCAGTGCGTTGGAGGCTCAGAAAAGGGTTGCCCGCGCGAAGGCTCGTCTGGATCTTTGTCGAGACCGCCAGCGGACGTCTAAGGCACTGGGGATTGAAATTCGCCATCAGTGTGACGAAATGCTGGGACCTCTAGCCGACATGAACGAACACAGTGACAATCTGTTGCCCGCCGCCGCCAGTCGTCTATCCAGCTTGCTGGAGTCGTTGCACAAGTACGCTGATTCGTCCGGATTGGCCGCGATGCCGACGTCCGGCCCGGCGGAATCCCACCGCGACACTCCGCCACCGTCGTCTTCCGATCAATCGGACGCAACCGCTTGATTCCCGCCGCATCCTTCTGTTTTCTATCACCCGTACCATTTGAGTCGATGCCTGATACTGCCGTAAAGATTTTTGAGACACTTCGTCATTGTGATACCGACCGATCGCAGATGTTGCAGGAGCTGGTCGATTATTTTCGCGCACAACAATTGCCGATGGAATTGTTCGAAGCCCGGAAAATGGTTGTTCGCGACAAGCTTGGCTTGTCACTGACGACACGAGAGGACGAACCGACGCGTTCCGAGGAAGTCGAACGGCAATTGGAATTGGGGCTTTTGGATGGGTGTCGTGAAGCGGGCGAAATGTTGCTCCGCGCCGGTCGCGTGTTCGAAGGCTGGACGTATTTGAGGCCAACCGGGGACAACGAATTGATCAAGCGACTTCTGTCGGAAGTCGAAATCGATGACGACAACTATGACGAAATGCAACGCGTGCTATTGCACGAAGGCGTTGACGTCGGACGCGGATTCCAAGCCGTCTTGGATCATCAAGGCACCTGCAACAGTATCACACTTTTTGACCAAGCCATCGCCCATCGCAGTAAATCCGATCGCCGCGCCGCCGGAGAGCGGTTGCTGGAATTCTTCTATGATGAATTAACGACGCTGGTCCGAGCCGACATCACGGAGCGAGATTCAGCGCCCGGCGACGGCGAAACACTGTACGACATGATCGCAAACCGGCCGTGGGTCCTGAAAGAAGGCGGTTATCATCTGGATACAACCCACCTCTCGTCAACCGTCCGCATCGCGTCAACATTGACGGATCCGAAACAGCTGCGAAAGGCATGGGAGTTGACCCAGTACGGGCGTCAATTGCATCACCAATTCCAATACCCCGGCGAAGAACCGTTTGTGGATTTCTATCCTGCCTATGCCGCCTACTATTCAATCTTGTTAGGTGAAAATGTTGACGCGGGTCTGAAATTGTTTGAACGAAAGGCCAAAAACGTTGATACGAATGAGCATGGAACCGGAGCGATTGAAACATACGTCGATCTGTTGGATCGAGTAGGGCGATCTGCCGATGCGATCCGTTTTGCAATTCAGCACGTTCCCAGTGATGTCCCGGCGCAAACCCTGATGCCGTTGCTGATGGAGTTTGCGGGACATGCCAACGCCGATGGCGATGGTTCCGTCTATGATGCAATCATGGATTATTGCAACGACAAACAAGACGCGATTGGTTTTGCGGTCGCAAAGTACGCCGCGATGGCGTCATGAGTCGATCTTGCGGGCAATGAAAGCGGTTCGTGTCAGTTTGGCCGGTAAATGTTGCATCCCCAGTCCGGTCACGGTCACCTCGCAACCCTCTTCACGTATCACGCTTTGCATTCGAGATAGCGGTATGTTGTGATAGTGGTATCGATGGGAAACAAAGCGTCCGGTCGGACTGTCGTTCATTTCAAGATTGACGAAGTAGCCGCCCGGCGTGATCATCGAAACCAATTCGCGGATACTCGCCTCGGTGTCCTTGGCATAACCGATGACCGCGCCGATGCAAATCAAGTCGAATGAAGCCTTGTCCAGAACCCTCGACTCACCCTCAAGTGACGTCACCTGGCGCGGGGCGGAAATGTCCGCAATCGCAACTGTAATTCTGTCTTTCGCGATGCCCCGCAGTTCTGCGTTAGACAGAGTCGCCTGCAAAAAGTTCGGCTCCAGATCGGTCGCCAGCAGAGTCGCATCCCCAAAGCGTTCCAGGAAGTGAATCCCCAGGATCCCGGTTCCACATCCGGCATCCAAGATCCTGCCGCGGCTTGGCAAATCGAGTTTCAGCCCACACAAAAAGCGTTCAATGCTCCTAGAGTAACCGAACGATTTCATAAAGAAATCATAGGTTCGACTCTTCCGATAGAGTTTAGGACTGATCATGAACAACAATCTCGATGCTCGTCACGTGGCGAATCCATGTTAGCACTCGGCGGGCACTAATATCGCGCCAAACGCTCAAGCCCAAGTGTACCGAAAGCCAACCACCAAAGGCAGACGGCATCCGCAGGCCAAAAAGGGGAAGGGGGTAGTTTTAGTAAAACCATGAAAACTACCCCTTTCCCCTTTTTTAATTACCCCTTTCCCCTTTATTTGATTGGGGCGGGCCAGAGTAAGACTTTGCCGTCTCGCGCCGCCGTCATGACCAGGTCTCCTTGGGACGTGCAATCGATGGCGGTGACACCTTGGGTGTGGCGTTGCAAGGACAGAATTTCGCGACCCTGCACGATGAGATTTTGTTCGTGTGGTTGGTCTGGTGATTGCTGGGGAGGTGATCCGATGCGAGGGTCCCAGACGCGAGCCGATTTGTCGCGTGAAGCGGTCATCACGCGAATCTGGTTCGATGCATCACGCAGGACGGCAATCGATTCAATCCGATCGGCATGACCCGTCATCACAGACGGTACGGTTCCGTTACTGGTTTGAGTGTCAATCAGCCACGCCGTTTTGTCGCTCGCACCCAATGCCAGATACTTTCCGTCGGCGGAAAACGATGCACAGGTCGTTGAAACGCCGTTGGGTAAATGCCACTGGAAGATCACATCACCATTGACCACCGAACGAATCTGGACGGTTCCGTTTGCCCCGGCAAGCATCAGTTGTGTTCCGTCCGGCGTAAACCGTGCGTGTTGGATCTCGGTGTCTTCGATTGACATTTCCTGTTCCAGTCGAAATCCGGATTCGCGATTCTTCCAACTCCAAATTCGCGCGGCGGCTTCGTTCCCACTGGTCGCAAATAAATATCCTGCGGGCCCGATACGGGCTGAGAAATCCAGGCTCGTGATCGCGCCGCCGTGAGGGCTTTCAAGTTTATCCAGCGGTTCCCCGGATTCCGTACGCCAAAGTCTCAAGCTACGACTAGCGGTCGCAGCGACCTTTCCGTCGGGAGAAAAGCACGCGTCGGTCACCGTCGCGTGTGGCCGGTAACTTTTCTCATGTACCATTCCGGTGATCGACCAGCGAAATGCGGCTTCGCCGTTAAGCGTAATCAAGCGATCGCGTCCAAGCAGCAGCCCCACTTCGGGTGCTCCGATCAGACTGGGAAGATCGAATGATTTCGAAGACTTTGAAGCCAGGTCAATGATCTGCACTCGGCCGACACGTCCTCCTTTGTTCTGTCGACAAATCACGAGGTTGTTTCCGCGATCACCAAATCGCGCGGACGTGATGCGAGCATTATTGCCGCTGGCTTGGCCCTTTTCATCCAACGCCGCCTCCACACGATGAAGTTGCCGACTTTGCAAGGTCGTCAAATCCCACCAGGTTGACGTGGTGACGAACGCCTTGCCTGTCGTCTCAGCGGAGATCGTCACCGCTTGATCGCCTCGCGGTGCCAGAGAAAACGCGGTTACAAATCCTTCGTGTTCCAATCGTCGATTTGGCTGGCGGGTTTCCAAGATGATTTCGGACAGTTGACCGCTATCGCTGGCAACCCACAACGATCGATCGTCGGGCGAAATCGTCAGTTCGTTAATTCGGAACCCGCGGAATAAGTCGATAGGCAATCCGATCGGCGTTCCTGTACTGCCGTTCCAGACAATGCAACGACCGCCACGATCGCCGGTCACCACGACTTCTCCATCGCTGGAGGTCGCGAATGCGGTTACGGCTTGATCGTGACCAACCAATCGGTGCAACACCGTTGGAGATGCGTTATTCGGGTCAACACTCCACAGCAATGCTTTGGCATCCGGCAAACTGGAGCCGGACAGCAACCGTCGACCATCACTCGACAATGCAAAGGCGTTGTTCAGACCGGTACCGCGAAGCGAGCCGAGTTGCGTTCCGGATTCCACGTCCCAAATGCGGATTGTCGCGTCGGCGCTGCCGACAAATAGTCGTCCGCCGGGGCTGTCCAGCTGGGCCGACATGGCAAGAAACTCCGTGCCTTCGCTCAGCTCCTCGGCCGAGTTCTGGCGTGTATTGATTCTTGCGATCTCGCGGAATGACATTGTTCCGCGATCGATCCCTAAGATTCGTGCCGTGTGATCGCGGCTTGCCGAAATCAGTTTTGTGCCGGATGGGTCCAACCGGGCCGCCAAGATTTCGTCGCGATGTAATTGATTTTCCCTCTGTTGATTCTCTTGCAAACCATCGTTGTCATCCGGTCCGTCTTGCGGGCCGTTGGATCGGTCGACCAATGACAAAAGAGGTAGATCGGTCGATACCGTTGTGAACGATGCGGGACGTTCCCACGTTCGAATGGTGCCATCGATCGAACCGGACAGCAATACTCCAGAGTGATCGGAGCCGCCGGTGGGCACAACTTCCAGTGCGCGCACCCATCCGCCGTGTCCGCGCAGCGAATATTGCAGTGACGAATCGTCGACCTTCCAAGCGGAAATGGTGTAGTCGTCCGACCCGGTCAACAACATGTTTTTCGAATCATCGAATCGCATGACGGAAACCGCGTCCGGGTGGGCACGCCAGTGATTTTTAGAGATTGAAGGTGTTGATGGAAGACGCGATGCAACCAATTGACCATTACCCGAACTGTCGTCACCAATTTTGCTGATCGCGTTTTTGATTGCGTTTCCGAAATCGGTTTTTTGCAAATCGGCAGGTCGGAACAGGTGGACATTGCCTCTAGAATCTCCGGAACCGGCAAGCCGACCGCCTTCCGAGAGCGCGACGGAAACGATGGGCGATTGGTGTGCTTCAAACACACCGATTCGCGAGAATTGGTTGCGATCCAAAGTCCAGCCGACGACCCGTCCGGTCTTGGTGTCGCTGACACCGGCAACGATTGTGCTGGTGTCATCCTCGCCCGAGTGCCGAGCCGCGATCGCAACGACTGGAGCGATATGCCAACACTGTGACAATCTTTGTCGCTGTTCCGGGTTCCACAACGCGATCGTGCGATCGGTCGATGCTGTTAGCATCCGCCCGTCCCGTAAAAAATCGGCGTCCGTGACGGTTGACTCGTGCCCACCAAGATGTCGGATGGTATGTCCGTTTTCCGGGTCCGCGATGATCAATCCGCCGCGTCGCGTTCCGATTGCCAGAAATCGATTGTCGCGGCTGATGGCGACACAGGTCGCTTCCAGGTCATGTCGATTCCACGTGGGCTGCGTATCTTGACCAACGGTGGAGCGATAGACGGCGCCGTCGCTGCAAACGACGAAGGCGTTGTTTATTAATTCAGCCGTCGTGCCCACGGCGACGTCGACAACACCGGCGTCAAACTTGGTGTCCGAAAGTGACTGGTGGGATTGTTGCCACAAATAGCGCCACTCCCAGGCAGGCGTTTGGTTGGGATGAAGATCGCGAATTGAGGTCAGAATGCGACGCGCGTCATCGAATTCGTTGCGGTCGATTCGAGCTTTGGCAAGACCGATTTGTGAAACGTATGATTCGTACTCGGCCCGCTGTAGGGCGGCCACGGCTTTCGATTCGTTTTCTTGTGCAATCCCACGTTGACGTTCGGCTTCGTCGGCATTTCGTTTGGCGACTGCTTCCTGACGCTTTGCCTCTTGTTCATTTTCCTCGGCTTCTTTTTGGGCGATCGTCGCCTTCATCTCGTTTTGCTCGGCGATTCCTTTTTGCCGTTCCACTTCGGCTTTTTCCTGTTCCACTTCGACCAAACGATCTTTTGCCAATTGAGTTGACTCTTCTGCGATCTTTGTTTGTGTCTTAGCAACGCCGGTTGCTTGTTCCGCTTCGATTCTTCGCGATTCGGCCAGCTGCCGTTGTTGTTCCGCAAAGGTACGTCGTTCGTTGATGACGTACATCGCAATGCTGCCGCCGACCAAAATGACACCCAGTGCCGCGGCGGCCAATCCGCGGAACAGTTTTAGCCGACCGGCTCGCTGCTCTCTGAGCTTCAAGCCGTCTCGAAGTCGACCGATCAATTCCAGATGTCGCGAATCGGTCGGGCTGAGCAGCGACAACCCAAGGTCGTAGTCGCCGTTCTGGTAGGCCGCTTGGGCATGGTCGATGCGGCACCGATCCAACGAATCGATGGCTGATTGATTTCCGCTCCAAAGCGCGATGGCCTGTTCAAATCCGTGGCTGGCTCTGGAATAGGATTCATACCGCGAAGTCCGGATTGCTTTCTCATACTCTTTTTCGGCGATCGAAGAAATCGCGATACTTTCGGAGTGCGAACGATACGATCGGATTGCCTGTTGAAATGATTGAACGCTCTCGAATCGCTCTTTCGGATTCGTCGCCATCGCGCGAAGGGCGATGTCCAGCAATTCGCCACGATGTTCCGGCGCTGCTTCTTGGATGGTATTTGACGCGACAGCGCGGATACATTGGCTGACATTGTCGGCTTTGTGTGGTGCGTAGCCAACGACGATATAAAAAAGTGTGGCGCCCAACAGATAAATGTCGCTGTGTGGACCGATGGAATCCACCGGGCCGAGTGCCATTTCAGGCGCCATAAACGCAGGGGTGCCGCCCAGACCGGCCGTGAACGTGATCGACTCTCGTTTTTCGAACTCCGGTTTCGCGATCGCCAGTCCCCAGTCCATGACCAGGACTTCACCGAAATCCCCGAGCATTATGTTCTCGGGTTTGATGTCACGATGAATCACACCGCGTGTGTGCGCAAAGGCGATTGCGTCACACACCTTCAACAAAATCTCCAGGTTTTCGTCGCGAGATTTCTGATCGATTGATTTCAACCAAGGCTTACCGACGACACGCTTCATTGCATAAAACAGCGTGTTGTCCGCTGCGACGGCGATGTCGTGGATCGGGACGATGTTCGGGTGATCCAGGTCGCCGGTCACGACCGCTTCGGACAAAAACTGTTGCCGGCGTTCGTACTCGACTTCTTCCAAACGGCCGTTTTCTCGCAGCTGCTGACGTTTGGCCTTGGGCAGCGGTTTGATGACTTTGACCGCAATCATCCGGTCCAGTGACGCTTGGCGGGCTACATAAACGTTTCCCATTCCGCCTCGACCGAGCAACCGAATCAATCGGTAATCCGAGGGCGAATTTTTGTCGCGAGTTGGAATCGCAAGGTCACGCTCGCGGATTTGCAGCTTTGATTCTGCGATCGAACGCTCGACGGCAGGGCGAAGCTTGGTCTGTTCGGCTTTGTTTTCTTTACTGGCGTGGATAGCCTCGGAGCCCCAGAAGGCGGCATCTTCTTTGCTAAGTTCCCTCGGGTTGATCGTCTGTGAAATATCGCTGCTGTTCATAACCGACCGAGCGGCAGCCGGCGGAGGATCAAGCAGCGTCGGGTTGGCATTCTGATTCAATTCCACCGTGCCCATGTCAACGGTTGAATCGATATTGGGCAAGGTTCTGTCAACGACTTGATCGATTTCTTCGGCGGCTTCGTCGTCAAAGTCAAAGCCGCTTGATTTGTGGGGATCGCTCGATGGCCGGACGTTATCCGTGTGAAAGGCATCCTCGTCAGCGGTCTCCATGCTGGGATCGCCGACTTGTCCGGGATGGTCGTTTCGTCTCGGTTCGACCGGTGCTTTGCTGGTGTTTTCAGCGGTCGGCATTCCGGAACCGGTTCCAGCGGACACTTGCGATGGCTTGGATGTGAACGAAGGGATATCGGTTGTCGTTTGCTGTGAAGCCACGTCCAATTGAATGGTTTCTTCGTTCGGATCTTTTTGACGACCTTCGCCAGTTCGGTCGCGCTGCGGATTCGCTTGGTCTGGCGGTGATCCCGACGTGTCCGATGGCGGCGTGTTCGATTGCGATTCTAAATCTTCGGGTTCCATCACTTACCGACTCCGGGGCCGAGTCCCATTTGAATGCTCTGCGACACACGCGTCCGAAATCGCCCGGCGACCGACAACCGACCAACGGACTCGGAGTTGCGATTAGGTTTGGTTTCGATATCGAATGCCGGTGATTCGGAAACCGCTTCATCGACACGCAGGTTGCCAGACGCAGTGACGGTCTGGTCGGGTTTTTCAATGTTCGCGGAATCCGGTTGATTTTCGCCGGGCTGGTTCTCGCGTCGCTGGTTTTTCGGCGAGTTGAGTTCGCCGTCTGAGACACCTTTGCCCGCTGAGCCATCTTCGCCGTCTGAGACATCTTTGCCTGAATGATCGTTCGTATCGGATTCCACCGGTATCAACCGCATCGTTCCGCCGTCAGGTTGGCCGCCGGGAAGGATCGGTTTTCCGTCACGAAGATCGACGCTTAAGATGGATCGCGTGTTCCCATCGCCCAGGACGTATTGAATATCGTACCGTCCATCCGGAAGCGATTCGAAAAGCATCTTCAATCGGTCGCCGCTGATGATATCGTCCGGCAATCGCGTGGGTGGCACCAGGTCTTCGCCCTCGGGATCCGGCGAGAGCACGCGGATCTGAAAGTACTCTTCTCGGGTCGTCGTTGACGACGCAACCGTTTCGGTCGTTTCCATTCCTGTACCCAGCACCACGAAGGATTGTTCGTTACTGACGATCACGACGTCACTTTCGATGGTCGGAATAACGTTCCGCACGGGGAAGAACGCAACGGGGATCGAAAGGGCGGGGATGATGAATCGGGCGGTCCCGTTTTCCAAAATTGCTGTCGCAGCGTTTTCAAACGTTAACGGATTATCGGTGGACGAGATCAATTCACCTTCGACGAATTGCACCGCACTCTTTGATTGTTGAATTGATTGTCCCGTCACCAGAATGGATTCGTGGTGCCGAACCGAGAACCGGACTTCCAATGGATCCGTCGCCGAATTTCGGCCGTTGAATCTGGCATCCAAGATTTCGCTTTCCAAGTAAAGGTGTTCTACTTGCAACGGATCGGCATCGCCGCTGAGCAAATCAATTTGCTGAAAGCGATTTGACGAGGCACCCCAATCGATGTTGATCGTCAGTCCCCGTTCACCGTCATTGCCGATGTCTACCGTTAAGATTCCGGTGGCATCGTTGACAGCAGCCTG
>JAGQPO010000285.1 GCA_020426665.1 Planctomycetales bacterium | reverse complement strand
TTGCCCGCCTCGTCGGTCAGAAATGGCACCGAGGTATCCATCATCCCCATGTCATCGACAAGGAACACCATGATATTCGGCTGATCTGCCGCGACGCATGCGTCGTCGTAAGAAATGCAGAACGACACGACGATCGCCAGACCAAGGAACATGGAGGTGAATTTCATATCAAACCAGGGTTTCTGAAGGAAAGGACGGAACACGCATCTGTGGAACGAATTCTAACCCAACACCTATCGAGAAGCGAGTTGCGAGAACTTGGAACTTGGAACTTGGAACTTGGAACTTAATTCCCCCCTTCGATTCGCAGCCAATTTAAACAAGTATTGGAACCTTCGAGTGCCGATCCGATATCGATAGTCAGTTTTCCGTCACGTACGATCGTCTCATGTGTGATCTCCAAAAATTCGCCTGCAGCCGTGGATTGGCGATCAACGACGCGTTCCGATTCGATTGACAATGATTGATTGATTTGCTCGTGGCCTGAATCACCGAGACACACCGTTATTCGATACCGACCGTTGGTGACGGCACATTCCCAGCGGGCCGTCGCCCGCGTGAACACGAATGAATCGCCTGGACCATCCATTGCGTTTCTCTTGCGATGATTTCGACTCAGATCATCGGACCATCCGAATCCTCGCTCTGCGTCAAACACGTTGCCGTGGTCGACCAGAAATTTGTCGGATGTCGTTGTTCCCGGCCCACAGAAATCAAAAAACCTTGCAGCCGTTGCAAGCGCGTCGGGAACACCGTCCCGGTCGGGTGGGTAGGTCGCTCGCTCAACCTGGAATTCAATCGGCCGGTTGGGCGTAAAAAGTAGTGCGTCGTCGCGATCCAAAATCCCGTCGCCGTCAGCGTCAACGACGCTCTGTCGCAGGAACGCGGCCGGCTTCCAACCGATGTCAGACAAATGAGCCCACCATGCTCGACAAAACTCACCGCGGGTGGCTCCCGAAAACTTAGTCGCATCGACAGAAATCCCAGACCGGCGCGCGATTTCAATGATCCAATCTTTGTCCGCCGCATCATCGGCTCGAAAATCAACTTCGTCGCGTTCCATTGGCAGCATGCCGAGTGCTGCCATACGGTTGATCGGAACGAAGGCGGGATGGGTGGTCGAAAGATCACGAAACGGCCACAGCAACAACGGGACCGAATCGGCAGCATAACCACACAAGTCGCCTCGAACCGATTCCAGCTTTTCACGATCGTATGGTATCTCACGTGGATTGACATTGTGTTGCAACGCAAACGCGGCCGTCGCACCGGCCGCCTGTCCCACATGAATGCGTTGATCATGCAACCGAATCGCGGCGCTGACGATACTGCTGAACCCAAGATTCCCCTGCGCACCCAGCAAGCCGTCCATCGACTCGGGAATCAGACTTCGCATCGGAAAGACGCACCGATCGCTCAGGAAATTGGTGTTCCGAAGAGGTTTGTGATAATCGATCCACGGCCCATTGTTTTCGGTGCCTACTGGATTTTCATTCTTCAGGTAGGTTCGCCCGGTGCGATGAAAATCATAGTGAAACTGCCATGCAAACAATCCATCAGGATACATCACCGCCGCGAACCTGGGCCGAGCCTTGTCCTTTGTCTCGCCGTCGCGATTGCGTCCGTCTTGCTCCCGCATCATGTACATCGCCTTCAATCGAAGTGATTCGCGAATGTAGGGTTTGGGCGGCAAATTGTCCGGCGTTCCGAATTCATCGCTCAACGAAAAACGGCGGAACGAATTTGTTTTGTCGTCGGCTCGCTGGTGTACGAAATTTTGCAGGTGGTACAGAACACCCAGCGAGTGCTGCTTTGCATCTTGAAAGACGAGCTCGCGTTGTTGTCTTGACATGACAACAATATTTTTCTTTGACGCCCCGGGTTCGGTCGCTTCCAGGTCTGCGGCGACCGACGCTGGCAATCGTTCCAACGGGTAATCTTGCCCGTTCATGTAATTCAGCAAGATCGAAGTCTTGCCGTCGCGACTCGTTTCGCCGGCCACGATGCGGCGAACCGTGTAGACGCTCAATTGACGTTTTGCGGCTTTCCCCGCATCGGGCCAATGCTCGATTGCGCCGAGCTTTAAATTCTTGACGTCCCAGTCCAAATCGCGGAATTCACTCTGACTGAAACGTGTCGCGCGGGGATAATTCCGGTCATCAAAGTTCTTTGGTTTCGCAATCGGCGTTTCGCTTTCAGACTCAGTCACGATCATCGCCCAAGTGATCGGGTTCATCTCGTTGGTCGGTGCATTTTCGGGCGCACTCGGTTCGCCATAGCGATTCGGCGGATCCGGACCATACTCGAACGCCGCACCAGACAACTGGATCGCGTCGCCCCAGTCCGAAGCGTCGATCGTTAACCTCGCCCGCACATGCAAATCCGGTTGCGTCCGATCAGTTGGCGCGAACCACAACCCGGACAACTTTTGCGATCGCGGGGACCGATCGACATCTGCCCGAACCGCATAATGCTCCGGCACCCAGCGGACCTGGCCGGATCGAAGGTAGGGATCCAGCATCTCGCGGAAAATCGCCTCGGCCTCCGCGGGACGAAACGTCGACGGACCGTGATAGGGAAGCCCAGGCATCGGCGAGCCATACTTTGATGTATTGAACGCCTCGATCCGATCCATCAGCTCCTTGAACAAACCGAACCGATGAAACGAACGCTTCATCGGATGCCAGTCCACGCCCCAGCCGACTTTGCCAACGCCTTTATTCTCGTCGACACAAGCCAAAGCCTGTTCGGTGTACTGGCCTCCCAGCCAACGCCCGTCGTGAACCAAAACGATTTTAGCCACTCCCGACCGCGCCGCCTGGATGGCGGCGGCCCACCCCGATTCCGTGCCCCCAACGATCAACAAGTCTGCGTCAACAACCTCCGCCGCCCCCGCACCAGACAGACCCGAGAAACACGGGTGGAAAAACAACGCAATGCAGATTGGCAGAATGAATCGCATGATGGACAGCCGGTGCGACTTCCAATCTGGATCGAACTACTCGATCGGAATCGTGTAGCTGAGCATGCCGATCGCGGCACCATCTTTGAAGTCTTTGTAGTGGGCGTGACACATGATACATTTTTCCAGCACCACCGGCACGGGCGTTGCGACTCGCAGTTTGCGGTCTTTCTTTTCGCCGACAACCTGGTCGTACCACTTCTCCCCAGCCTTCATGCGTTTAACGGCCTCCAGTTCGAAGGCGTCTTTTGCGGTGTTTTTGTCGTCGTAGGGGTCACCGGAAACGTCCAGCAGCTTTACTTCGTGCCAACCCTTCTTTTTGACGGCATCGAACAATGCGATCGCGGCTGAGCCCGCCGGCAAGTCGTCTTCGTCGTTGACGTAGTGCTCCGTGATCAGAACGACGGCCGATTTGTAGACGTCATCCAACATCCGCACCGTCTTTCGAGTCCGTTCAACGACACGGTCTTTCTTCGCCTCCGCCGGCTTCTTATCCGCAGCTCCAACGGAGGGCAGACAGGACCACGCAATTGAAAACGCAACGATCAGAGCCACAATCCCAAACTTTCGATTCATCATCAATTCTCCGTTGTCAAAATCACTTCGTTGAAATGGAAACCACCGTAAGCTGTCGTTTGGTCGGCAGAATATCGGCCAATGAAACACTCTCCAGATACTCTCGTTGGACGCGCTCGGCCTCGGCAAGCACCCCCTTGAGTTTGCAAAACTTTTCGATGACACAGACGTTGTCCATCGCGACGCAGTCCAGCAGGTTCATCGGACCTTCGAATGCGACGATGATTTGGCCAATCGATATCTGATCCGGCTGCCGCCCCAGTTCGATACCACCGCCGGCCCCCCGAATGCTTCTGACAAACCCGAGGCGTGCCAATTGGTTAACGACCTTTGCAACGTGATCACGCGAGATCCCGAACAGTTCGGCAACATCATCGATCTTGACGCGTTCCTGCCTGGTCGCCAGCACCATCAGCGTTCGCAAGGCATAGTCGGTTTGCAGGGCAAGTCGCACGAAAATCGCCAATTCCAATAAAACATGTACGTGTATCGCATCTTTATGCCGGGCGAGATTGTCGCCAGTTTAATACGCAACGTCAACCCGCCCCCACATACGGACAACACCCCGGCCCAAACGCGGGACAATCGAAGCTTTTTCCTAAGATCAAACCTTACGGAGCCGACAGCATTTCCAGCCGATAATCGGCCAGATTCGTACAACTCGCATCGTTGGTTGTGTCGACCAAGGAATCTTTGACACGACGATAGTACTTCTTCGCCGCTTCCTTCAAACCGCAGTGTTCTGCGATCCGACCAAGAACCCAGTCATCGATCCCATCGCGAACGCCATTTCGCGCCGCGATGGTGGCCCGGACGGTTTCTGCGGCTAATTTCAACTCGCCCACATCCGCGTATACACTTGCAAGCGTATGCAATGCGGAAGCGCGACGCGGGTCGCCTGGCAGATACTGATCGACTGCCTGCTTTGCTTCCTCCACAACCTGGTCGGACTTGCCAACGAACAAACTTCGCCACGCCATTGCGTTGCGGTTGATCTCAGTAAATTGCCCGTCGCGAATCATCTCTTTCACGTATTGGAAGACAGCTTCGTGTCCACCTTTGGCGTGCATCAATTTCGTTCGCTCGATTACCGCATACCACTGGTCGACCTCTGCAATCAATTCCAATGTCGCCGCAGCATCGTCCAGACGACCAAGATTGATCTCGGTGTGATACTTGGTCATCAGCAGTTCAAGGAACTTGGGATACCCCTTCAGCAAAGTCGTTGCGATCTCTAGCGCCTCGTCGTTACGCCCGGCTTCCTCGAGAAGTCGTCGTTTAACTCGATCAATTTGCAACTGTTGCAGCGCCGAGGCGGCGGGACGAATTGAGTCCAGTTCTGGAATCCATTTCTGATCCGCACCGTCGCGTGACGAGAGGCACACGGCAGCCAGTCGGAGTGTCTTAATATCGTCATTCGCGCAATACGAACGAATGCGGGCAAACGGGCTTCCGGCGAGCGGGTCCAACAACCGAATCATTTCCTTTTCGACTTCGAACACTCTATCCATCCAGATGCGTGCCGCGTCGACGTCCCCTTCGTCAATCAACCCGAGCGCCAGCTTGCCGATTTCACAGGAGTTTTTGCCGGGGCAAAACAATCGATAGTGTTCGCCATCTCGCACCACAAATTGCCGAACTTGCGGCAGATCCGCCCCTTCGACTCCGGTTGCGGTGACCACATAGCCAACCGTGTCATCACCGGCCACCTGATACGAGTACAAACTGATGATGTCGCGTGAGACCTCTTTGCGCCCATACGCCCTTAGACTCATGGTGCGAACCGAATGAAAGAAAGTTGGAATTGAACGCACACTCTCGTAGTAGTCAGCGTCGGAATTTGCATTGGCAAAGAGTTCGCGTAGACAGTTGACGTCCTGGCCCGAAAAGAGAAAACGAGCCAAAAACTCCTGCACAACGGACTCGGGTTTCGACGGGTCGATTCGTATGTCTTCGAAACGCCCTAGAGATTCGACCTTACTGAATGCCGCTTTCGTCTTGGGGAACTGATCCAAGTACTCTCGCAGAATGTCATACTCGCGAAGTGACCGCAGCAGCGCGGCAGTCCGAGCTCGCAGCACCAACTTTTCTTGGTCGCTGGCTCGCGAAAACAGGCGATCACCTGAGCGGACACCGCGATCGATTACTTCCAATGCGACCATCGAAGGCAGAATCGCAAGCAAGTCCGGATAGGTCGTCGTCAGACGGCGCAATTGTCGCTTGTCACGCAAATGTGCCAGAACCACTGCATGATTACCGACGGCGGTATCCCAGGGATACATCTTGTGAAACCACTGGTATGCGTCCGCAGCTTTCAACAAGTCATCGGAATCAGAGTAACGCGCGCCCAAATCATCGTGTTCCAACAAGACGGCGAGGTTATATCGCGACACCACGTGGAGATCGTCCAATTGGATGGCCCGTTGAAACGCTTTGATCGCGCGATCCCGATCAATCCCAAAGTGCAAATCCGCGCCTAATAAATCGTGCATGTGCGCCCATCCGACGGTTCGGTGCGCGCGAGCCGACTCGGGGTCTTCTTCGACCATTTTTAGCGCGATCTCACGCGCCTCTTCGCCGAGCCCAACGGAAACCAGTGACTTTGCCAATTCGCCGCGGTTGAACAACGAACCGGGATTCGTATGGGCGGTTTCCACCATCTGCCGCAGGCCTTCGATCACGTGCCCCTCGTCGATCAATCGCCGAGGAATGTAATTAAAAGAGATCGGCAGAACCCAATCCTCGGGCCCTTTGTCTCCGGAAAGGATCAAGAACTCGTCTCGAAACGTTTCAACTTGATCGGGGGTCAATTTGCCATCGCCGACGTCTAACGAGACGATCACTTCGACGGCTCCGTCATCGTCCAGACGATAGTCAACTGCGACATGAAAGGTTCCCACGCGAAATTCGTGGTCACCGGGAAGCGGATCCGCCTCGAAGCCGTCCGGCGGAACGATCCGATAAGACGTCTGGCAAGAATACAGTGTCGGCAACACGAACGGGTGCGTGCGTACCAGATCATCTTCGTCATCGACCCCGGATAATTCCGTGTGGGATGCGACAAATTCGTACGGCAGATCATTGAAACCGGAACCGGGACGCAAACTGACATACAAGCGTCCGTCTTCTTCGGCCATGATCTGGTCGGCCTCGAATTCGACGTCCAGTGTAAAGTTCGGATTTGCAGTGTCGGTGCAATCGTTGAATTCGAATTGCAGTAATTCGGTCATCCCGAAAGTCACTT
>JAGQPO010000284.1 GCA_020426665.1 Planctomycetales bacterium | reverse complement strand
GGGTGGTGACGCACACCAGAGGGGAATTTCCACCCAAAAATACACTGCTACCAGCTGTCGCTAAGCTGGACGGTCCCTTCAGGCGATTCCCTTCGCTGCGACGCAGCGAAAACGGGCGGCTAAAGCCGGATACCAACACTCGCACCCGCCATGCGTGTCAGGGTTTACTTGTTGAAATGAGCCTGGCGCTCCGCGAGGCTTGTCGAAATTTGGTCAGAAGATGGTCGGGTCAAAAAATTGCAACGTGTCGATTGTCTTATCGTTCGACTTGTTTCTGGCTGCCTGTCGCAGCCGATGATCCCGCATCCTTGCCAACTCCTCAAATTGCGGACCGGTGTTGGCATTGCCGAAAACTTGCTTTCCGGTCGGGCGAGCCAACCGGGGAGACGGTCTTAGTGGTCGATGGTTCTAACAACCAAACATTGGTTCCCGCCGGACGAGCCGGCAGGGGACGTTGCCCGGCGTCGTCCGATTGAGGGCTTGTCCGGCATGGTTGTCCGTTTTGCAACCAGAAAACAACCGCCTAAGACATCGGATCCCCGCGCCGGCTTGTTCGGCGGGATGCGAAGTCAGTTCGGTCGAAACTGCGATAACAATTCGGTGCGTGACAGTCCAATGCAGTTGCTTGGCGCAATTAAGCGGCGATTCAAGAACAACGGCTTCCGATCCCAGAAGATCTATTTAAGTCCGCCACCGTGGATCGGGACCTCCTCGTCAGACCACTTGGCCACGACGTCGGTACGGATGCGAAGGATCTGATGCAGATGATTGCTCATCACCGCACAGGAGAGCACATCGACGGCAAAGACCGAATGTCCAGCCCGCGTCAATTGAATGGTGGGTGGCACCGTTTCCGTTCCCTAAAATCGAGGATATACAATCACCTCACCAGGAACATCAAGATTTTGCATGATTCTTTCGAAGAACGTGCACGCCTCAAAGTCGTTAGTAAGGTGATTGATTGCGGCCGTCACTCTTACAACGACTCGTAATCGATGCCGCAGAGGATGAATGCTTTTGCGGCTCCGGGCGATTCCGATTGCAGGAGCTGTAAACGTTGCTCGTTGATCTCGGCGATTCTCTGGCGGACTTCGTCGTCGGACAAATTTGATTGAGATCGCCTGAGTGAGACTTCGATGACGCGCCAGGCGAGCGCTTCGAAAGGACGTTGCAGTTGTTCCAGCGAACGGATCAATTTCTCGACCTCCGAAAGGTCGATGTCTTCCGCTTGACTTAGTCGTTCGCCGATCGTGTGCGTGGAATTGATCAACTCGGCACGCTGCGACGCGATATTTGCATCAGCCGTCCGTTGCAACGCGTTCAGCGTTTCGCCTAGCGACAGGTAAGCCTGGTCGTCAGTCGGATCGATCAACACGACTCGGCAAAAACATTCGATGGCGGCGTCGTAGCGTTCTTGATGCAACCGCAATCGTCCGATCGCATACCAATAGTCGGCCAATCCATCCAGAGGCTCTGCGATATCGTCCGACCATTTCTGCAACGCGTCAAAATTGTTTTGCTTAGCAAGGATGCGGCCGGTCAGAGCAACGAGGCTTGGATCGTTTGATTGCGCGTCTTCCAAAGTTTTTAGCGCATCCTGCCACTCGCCACGACTAATTTGGGATCGGGCGATTCCCAGCGGTCCGATCGGTTCCAGGTCGTCGGTTGATGCATCGCCGGCCAGCGGAAATGAGAGTCGCAACATCGAGCGCAAGCTGGATTGCTCGACCACACCGCTTTGGCACAGCTGATGAAGGTACGAGGCGGCGTCCTGCCGTCGTCCTTCACGCAAAAGCAATTGTGCAAGCATACGTTGGGCCATGCTGGCATCGGGCACTTGATCCAGCAACTCGCGATAACGGCGTTCCGCCTCGCGCCATTGTCCGCTGGCGACCATCCAATCTGCCGTTTGCCCCAGAACCGGCAACTTGGCGTCCGGTATCTCGCCGGCCAAATCGTCAAGCAGCTTAATCGCTTCGGCGAATCGATTTCGCTCGGCTAAGACGTGCGCCATCAAAAAAGTCGTATCCGGATCATCGGGCGCAGCCGCCTTCGCCCGACGGACCAATGTGAACGCAGTATCGAGATCTCCGGATTCCATCGCAGCCAACGCATCGTCATACAAATTGCCACTGCTTTCAGCGTCACCGCCCTGAGTAACACCAGGGTCAGTTGAAACCGAATCGACCGAAGCCGGTATTGATTCTGAACTCGCCGGGTCGACAATGATGTTCGCAGCAGCATCGGAAGTGTTGTCAGATGCTGCGCGATCTGTATTGTCGGGCAGCGTTTCGCCGGCGCCGGCCCGCCCGGTTTGTGTTTCCGGTCCGTTCTTGCTGCAACCGAGGACGGCGATCGCGGCGGCAAAGACACAGCCGAAAATGTAGTGTGGGTGTTTGGAGTGCATGTTACTTATTGATCGTCGCGAACGCGGATCCAGTGGTCATGGAAACTTGTCCCCAATCCATCGAGCTGAAACGCGGGCATGTGGCAATCGATACAGCCATCGGTCGGCGACACAGGACATGCGACATGCGATTGGGAATCTTGTTGATGGCAGGCAACACAATTTTGCACCTGTATTGCGGCCGTGGTTTCCGACACGGACTGATGGGGATTGTGGCACGTCGTGCATTTCAGTTTGCCTTCGGATTGCACAAAGCACTCGCTGCGTAACAGTCCCACGGGTTGAAAGCGAGTCAGTAAATCGGGGTAATCTCTGAGTTGTTTTTGTGAGACGTCTTTCGGCAGCCGGTGGCAATCACCGCAAAGTTGGATCTCGGATTCGGTGTCCCAATCGCTTCGTCCTACGGAGAACGGCGGCGGAGTTTTGGAGGCTTTCGCGAGTCGCACATGTTCGCTGGCCGGTCCGTGGCACTTTTCGCAGTTTACGTTTGGCGTCAGGTTCTTGATTTCCTGGCCGACAATCTCGCCGGTCGTTACGTGGCAGTACACGCATTTGTGCATGACTTTGCCGTGATGCGGGTTGCCGAATAACTGTGCGGCGTTGATAAGCGTTTCGTCCCTCTGGCCGGGCGTCTTGCCAAGATGATCGGGGCCGTCGATCCAGGAAACGCGATGTTCCAATCCGACCGTGCCTTCGACCGGATCGGGCAGCAACGAAAGCAGCGTGATCGACTTGTGCCCCAAGGCAAATTGAAATCGAAAGGGTTGATCGCCAAATTTTTCTCTCAGGCGGGCGAAAATCCCCTGGTCGTCGGAGTGATAGGTGTACGTTCCGAACGGCTCGCCGGCGTCGAACGATTTGCCGACAAACTTGTCGGCGACGTCGGGATCACTGGCGCTGCGGAACGTCGTGGCGTGGCCGTGGTGTCCATGCATTCGATAGTTGTCGGGATGGCATTCCAGGCAGGCCTGGCGTCCGACAAAGGTCGGCTGTGCTGCAGGTTCTGCGACAGACACTTGGGCGAGTTGTGTCACCAATGGCGGGGACACAGATTGTCGCTGTGTCGTTGGCGCATCGCCCGATTCGCGGGGGCCAGACGCAACCACGCTGCCAATGACAATCAGGACGACGATTGCGGCGGCAACGGGGGGGCGGTTCAAAGTTCACTCCTCGGAAGACGGAAAACGATTGACGCAGTAGAATAACACGAATATCCAGTTTGGATCATTCATGCGGTCGAATCAAGGAACATTGCTAAGATGCGTCTATCAACCTGTCCACATTTCACACTGCATTATTAGTCGCGGAAACGATTTTGTTAAACACCCGAGTCAATCAATTCAGTGACACGCTCCCGGAAGCGTTCTCGTACTGTGTGCGTTGGGGTAACGGTGTGCAGCGGGGCAACGGTGTGCAATCGGCCACCACCGGCTCGGCGAGGTTTTGCATGATGGTATTCGTCATCCTGTCCGTTTTCGTGGGCGGATGCAACCATTCTAAAGATCAGCCATCAGACGCTAGGCATACGGCTGAAGCAGAAAGTGATCCGAGGGCGTTGATGGATGCTGCGATCCAGTCGGGGAATTGGCAATTGGCCGATCGTTATGCCAACGCGGCATTGATCGCACAACCGGATGACCCCGACTTGGTGACTGAAGTGGCCAAGGTTAACGCGTTTTGCGACCGAAAACGCGACGCCGCGAAACTGTTGATCGAGGCGGCAAAGTTGGCGGATTTCCAACCAGCCTCCCGCGTGGATTTCGCGGTCCGAGCGTTGGTTGATGTCGGAGAGGTTTATGCGGCGATTGAGCTTTTGGAACTGTCATTGGAGCGGTTTCCAGAAAACAATGAACAGCGGCGTATGCTGGTCGGTTTTCTGGCGGAAGTGCAACGTAACGAACGACTGGGTCCGCACCTAAAAAAGTTGATTCAAAACCGTGCCTTTGATCTCCAACTTTTGTTGGCCACAACGGACACTGCCACGCGAAGAATGTCGGAAACGACTGCATCAAGATTGATGGAGCGTTGCCCTGAAGACCATCGTGTTCGACTGGTTGACGCCTATTTGTATTTGTACCGACACGATGCTCCCGGTGCGTGTACTATTTTGGAGGACATTCTGAAACATCACCCCGATTTTGCACCGGCCCATGCGATGTATGGTCACGCGTTGGCGCTGGCAGAACGATGGGACGAACTGCCTGCGTGGTTCGAGACGGCGCCTCCGCAATGCCCCGATTTTGCCGACTACTGGTTCGCCCTCGGCGACGCGGCAATGCAAAACGGTAAACTGGCCGAAGCAACGCGTGCTTTTTGGGAAGCAACTCGACGAGACCCCAACCGGGTTTATGCGTGGGACAGACTTCGCTTAGTGATGCATCAATTACTCGCGAGTGACCAACGGTACCACGACGCGATCGGGGAAAACGAATTGGCCGTGGTGACCGATCAATCCGACGCGCTGCTCGCATTCGGGGAACGGTTTAACGAATTTGCCGGTGGCGGCCAAGTCAGTCAGACGGCGGCCGAAAAAGTTGCCCGGGCGCTTTTTGTGTTGGGACGCGTCTGGGAAGCCGAGGCATGGTCGGCGGCCGCAACGACATTGACGCAAGATCGCAGTGGCCAACTTGCCGGCCTACGCCAAGAAATCATCCGCGCGCTGCGAACCAATCCTGAATGGGTCGACGCAAAGTCGGCATCACAAAAACTGGACCTCGGATTCTTGCCGGAGCCGAAACTGGAGGCCGGATCGAACGTCGCAAAACGCACTGCCGTGATCCCGTCGGTGTCGACCCACGATCATTTGCGAATGGTTGAATCGGCAGACCAGTGGGGACTGGCCGGTGTCGGCCAGGGAAACAATCCGTCGAACGCGCGTTTAGCGGCCTTGATTCGATCGACGGGCGTTGGCGGTGGTGCGATCGATTATGACTTGGACGGGCTGCCGGACCTGTTGATGATGAATTCCGGCGGAACGATGTTGAAACAAGATTCCGCCTCTAACGAATTGATGCGCAATCTGGGCCAGGTCTTCGTCGATGTCAGTGAACGTGCCGGAGTGATCGATCGGGGATTCGGTCAGGGCGTCGCGGTCGGGGACTTTAATGAAGACGGATTTTCAGATTTGTTCTTTGCGAATTTAGGAACCAACCGTTTGTTGCGAAACAACGGCGATGGCACCTTTACCGATTGCACGGAACGTTTGAACGATAAAGAAGTCGCGTGGTCCACTTCGGCTGCTTTTGTCGATATCAATTCCGATTCGATCGCCGACCTGGTCGTCTCGAATTATTGCAAGACGGTCGAGAATCTGGACAAAGCGTGTCCCGACGACGCGGGCGTCCTTGGTCCGTGCCATCCTTTAAAGTTTCCCGCCGAATATGACCAATTCTTTTCCGCATCAAACGACGGACAATTCAGCGACGTGACCGCACAGTGGGTTCCGGAGTTATCGCCAGGCCGCGGCCTGGGCATCGTCAGCGGGTTGCTGGATAACAATCAACTTGGCACCTTTGTCGCAAATGACATGTCGAAGAATTTTCTGTATTCACGCGAATCAGGCGATGCGATGGTGTTGATCGACAGCGCGGCGGCCAGGGGAGTCGCGGTCGACGGAACGACCCGTTCGCAGGCATCAATGGGGATCGCCAGCAGCGATTTTGATTTGGACGGAGACCTTGATTTTTACGTCACCGGTTTTGCACGCGAGTACAACGTTCTATACGAACAGATCTCACCCGGGATGTGGACCGACAGCACGGCAAAACTCGGGTTGGTGGATCCGACTCTTTCGATGGTCGGATTCGGAACACAGGCGATCGATATGGACAACGATGGTATCGATGAAATCATCGTCACCAACGGCCACATCGGCGATTTTAACAAACCCGACGTGCCACCCTATGAATTGCCGTTGCAGGTGTTTCGGCGTGGGCAAGACGGTCGGTTTGCTGTGATCCAAGACGATGACTGGGGAGATTACTTTCGGGTCGGGCACGTCGGTCGGGCGTTGTGGACAACCGACGTCAATCGTGACGGGCGTAACGACGTGATGATCTCACATGTGGACGAACAAGTACGCCTGCTGATCAATGAAACCAAAGATCAAAACAATCGAGTTGGATTCAAACTGGTCGCGACCCAGTGCAGTCGTGATGCGGTGGGCGCGGTGATTCGATTTAAATGCAACGGCCAATCCAGAACAATGTGGTTGTTATCGGGTGACGGTTATTTCTGTAGCAACGAAAAAACTTTGATTGCGGGGCTGGCCGAAGCCGACGTGGTGACCGACGTCGTGGTGACCTGGCAAGACGGTTCGATCGATCGATTGGGATCGATTGCGGCCAATCAAGTGTATTTGATCACCCAGGGAACCGGCGAAGCTTTCTCGTTGTATGAATATAGTCGCTGATCGCTCCGCGATCAGAACGTTTTGATCGCGGAGCGATCAACGATTTTGCAGCGATTCGTCGCCTTCGATGATCAACATGCGGCGGTCCGCGGGAACGTTACTAAATCGCTGTTCCGATCCGCCGGGCCAGTGCACCGTTAACTCACTGACGCGGTTCTGTTGACCGAGTCCGAACGCAACGACGGCTTCATTTCGACAGAAAAAACCGTCGCCCGAGACGACCCATTCGGAAAGTTTCCTTCCATCGACAACGACGTCGACTTTCGCGCCAATCGCATCGCGTTCACTGGAAGTGCCGACCAATTCCACTTGTAACCAATGGTTTTCGGTCACCGTCTGGTTCA
Source organism: Planctomycetales bacterium (assembly GCA_020426665.1). GTDB lineage: Bacteria > Planctomycetota > Planctomycetia > Pirellulales > Pirellulaceae > Stieleria. Next base: position 10,540 of record JAGQPO010000284.1, on the reverse strand, counting down.
CCAGCAGCGCGGACGTTTCACCGAGATGCGTCACAACAAAGTCCATTTTGCCGTCGTGATTGAAATCCAATCGAGCCAATCCTCGTCCGACGTGGGGACGATCCATGTATCCAGATGGATCGTCGACGTTGACCAATTGAAAGCGATTGCCAAGATTCGCAAATAACTGGGCCGGCTGTCGGAACGGGGCGCGGATTGAAATTGCTTGCTCGATGTGGCCGTTGGTGACGACAAGGTCCAAACGGCCGTTGTTGTCGTAGTCGATCGCCTGCGTTCCAAATCCGAGAACCGAATCGCTGACAGTCGATAGATCGAAACGCACGTTACGATCTTGGTACAGTCCCTGCTCGTTCAAGAACAGGCTGGCGTATTCGTCTTGAAAGTTGGTGACGTGAAAATCCAGTGATCCGTTACGGTCAAAGTCACCTGCGGCAACTCCCATCGACGCCGTCGGCACCCCGTCAAATCCAAAGGCGCATCCGCGAGCCATCGCGACATCGACCCACTGGTCCTGACCACTTCCGCGGATCCACAGCTGATTGGGGTCCGTGTCGTTGCCGACAAAGACTTCGTTTCCCGGACTGGGGTCGAAATCACCCAGGATCAAACCCAATCCCGAATTGGCGGCTGTCTCCGATTGGCTGATCGGCCGATAGGATGCTTGGCCACGCGAGTCATTCAGAATCAACCGATCGATTCCGGGGTTGAAATCTGCCGGCATCAGTGACCCGACGACCTCACCCTTGTCGTTCTTGACCGGCCGTTTGCTAAGTTCCGGGTCGTGTAAATAATTCAATTCGAAGAGGTCGGGAATGGCATCGCCGTTCAAGTCGCCCATCGCCAACGAAGTCGTCAACAGTGTTTTGTCGTCACGGTCGTCGAATTCAACTTGGCGGAATGTGCCGTCGCCCGCGTTCATCCACATCGAGTTGCGTCCGATGTTGGCGACCACAATGTCAGGAAACCCGTCTTGATTCCAATCGCCAACGGTAACGCCGGTCGAGTAACGATTTTCGATTGTCTGCGCGACGGACGTCACATCGACAAGCTGTTGATCCACGTTCCGGTACAACACGTTACTGTTTTGGCCAATGAATTCGGGCGAATCGGCGTCACCTTGGGCAAAGTACAGATCCGCGTTGCCGTCTAAATCAAAATCGATGACCGCAACAGCGCCACCGACGGATTGATAGACCGAAAACCCGCGGTCCTGGTCAGTGGTGGCGACGCGATAGGCGTGATGCAGTCCGATCGCACTCGCCACGTTTTCGAACCGAGCCGGTGTGGAACGGTCATCCGCGGGCCAGTTATCCGTCGACGAATTATCGTGATCATCGGGTAAACTTGAACCAGAATGTTGCATTGGCGGCAGCGGAAACGATTGAAGGTCCATGGCGCAGACCCGTTCTGTTTCGCCTGGAAAACCTTGGTCCGTCGTGACCCATTGGCGAAGCTCGGTTTGCAACGACTGCATCTTCTCTTTGGACGCACGCTGGTAATACGCGGCAAGCGATCTCCACAAAACGCTTTCCAGATTGCGGTCGAGTGTCGTCAGCAGCTCGGCCAGTTTTTCCATCGCCGCCGTGTCGGGCTGTGACGCATCCGCGATTCGGTTGTTTTGGGCTGAAATGTCACGTAGCGTTTTCCATCTTTCCGACCAACGCTCGGCTTCATCGTTGCGACCGAGTGCGATCAGAGCCGACTGCAATCGGGCGATTGATCGGAAATCGGAAGGGTCACGGTCGAGTGATTCCAGCAACGCACGTACCGCATGCTCATGATCTCGATGGGCCAGCAGATCGGTTCCGATCGCGGCCCAGTATTCGGCAAACGCTTTGGTTTCTTCGTTGGTCTTGCTCAGCCACCAATTGAACCGTGCATCGTCTTGCGCCTCGGCTGCGGCGCGTCCGTAGAACGCGACGATGGACGGCGGTTGCTGGTCGGCCGCGATCGAATCGTGCAACACTTCGACGGCTTCACGAAAACGCTCGTCCATGAACAATTTTCTCGCCAACCCTGATGCGCCGATCGGGAAATACAGTGGAGTGTCGACCACCACAGATGCCTCAGGCACCTTAGCCGGTGGCGCATCGAACATCGCATCGCTAAGCTGGATCAGCGCATGCAATTCATCTTGTCGTACATTACCGAGTCGGCAGAGTTCACGAAGGTGATTGGCGGCCTCGTGGCGTCGGCCTTGTCGATTGTAAAGGTACGCAAGTTTCCGATGCGCTTCGGCTGCGTCGGGAATCCGGTCCAATATGATTCGGTACTTCCGTTCCGCGTCGTCATAACGATCGGCCAGTAAGCACCAGTCGGCGGATTGGCCGAGCGCGGGAAGTCCGGCGTCGGGATGATCAACCGAAATGCTTTCCAACAATTCAATCGCAGCTGACAGATCATTTCGCGACGCGGCAAGGTGCGCCAAGCGAAAGATAATTTCGTTGTCTTGCGGGTCAATCAACATCAACGCCCGCAATTTCGATTCGGCACCGCGAATGTCCCCCTGCTGCTCCAACTGCTCGGCCAGCGAAATTTCTTCGTCTCGATTCAAACCTGGCGTCGTTTTCGTTTGAGTCTCGACTGATTTTGGGGATTGCGTTTCGCCGGTGGACGGCGTTTGCGCGGTTTCGATATTCGAATCCGCGTTTTGCTTGGTCGGTACGTTTTGTCCGCAGCCAACGAACATTGACAGAGCAAGCAGCATCAAGACTGTTACGCCGACCAGCCCGTCCTCACGGTGCGGAAGGTCTCGGAACACTTCACCAGAGCTCCCTTCTTTCCCGGCGTGGCGCGAGGTAAACGCTGGGGATGAGGGGGCAGCAGTCTGATCGAACCTTCGCAATGGCGTGAAATCAAAACAGATCATCTTCCCCCTCAATGATCAGGATTCGCTTGTCGACCGAAACGTTCGCAAACGCTTGCGTCGCCCCGCTGGGCCATTGGATTTCCAGCTGGTCGATAAGTTTGGCATCACCTAATCCGAATGAAACCGTCGGTTCGTTTCTAGCCAAGTAGCCGTCACCGCCGACGACCCACTGATGCGTCTTTCTCCCGGAGTAGTGGGCGATTAATTTGGCACCGACGGCGTCGCGTTCGCTTTGGACGCCGACCAATTGGAGTTGTAACCAGTGGTGATCGGACTGAGTTTCATTGATCATCAATGCAGATGTCTCGCCGACGTGCGAGATCGCAAAGTCCAACTTGCCGTCACGATTAAAATCAAGTCTCGCCAGTCCGCGTCCCAGATGAGGTGCTTGCCAATAGCCGCTCGGGTCGGCGACTTCGACTAATTGAAATTGATCACCCAGATTGCAGAACAATTGCGGGAGTTGCCGAAACGGTCCGCTCATGGTTTTGTATTGATCGATGTGTCCATTGGTGACCACCAAGTCCAGCATCCCATTGTTGTCATAGTCAACAGATTGCGATCCAAAACCGAGCACGGATCGACTGGGGACGCCCAATTTGAATTGGATCGCGCGATCGCGAAAGTTTCCATCGCGGTTCAGGTACAGACAAACACTTTCGTTTTGGAAGTTTGCGATGTGCAGATCCAAAAAGCCGTTATTGTCAAAGTCGCCGGCTGCGATTCCCATGCTGGCGGTACCGGCGCCGCCCGATGAATAGGCGGAACCGTTGATGACGGCTACGTCGGACCAGGTGCCCGATGCCGCATCGCGGACCCACATCTGATTCGGCGATTTGTCGTTGCCGACAAACACTTCATTGCCTCTCTTGCCGTCAAGGTTGGCGACCACGACTCCCAACCCCTTGTGGGCATCCTCGGGCAATTGGCTGATCGGAGCAAAGCGTGCATTTCCTCGCGTGTCATTCAATCCGATGCGATCCATGGCCGATGCAAAGTCACCGGGGCCAACGGCATCGATGACGTTTCCCTCGGAATCGCGTGAGGGCAGCTTTGCGATCTCCGGATCGTCGATGTAATTGAGCTCAAAAAGATCGGGGAGCGAGTCACCATTCAGGTCGGCGATGACGACCGATGCGGGCATGCGATGAAGGTCGCCGCTGCCGTCAAGCATCTGCATCGAAAACGTGCCGTCACCACGGTTGATCCATAAGACGTCGGCGCCGATGCTGGTCGTGACCAGATCGGGAAACCCGTCTTGGTTCCAATCACCGGCGGTACATCCGATGGTGTATCGATCGTCCGTCACGCCGGCCGCCGCAGTCACGTCGACAATTTTTCCATTCACCGAACGATACAGTTGGTCGGATTGCGATGTTTTAAACACGGGCGGATCAGCGGCGCCTTGTGCAAAATAAAGGTCGGGCCATCCATCAAGGTCATAGTCCAGAACGGCGATTCCGCCGCCGGCCTGTTGGTACATCGCAAATCCGTCGGCTCGATCATCGGATGCAACTTGATAGGCGTGCGTCAGTCCGACGTCGTTTGCGACGTTTCGGAAAGCTGCCGGGTGTGGGTGGCCACTGGTAGCTTGTTGCAAATCCGTCGACTTGGGAAACGACGATTCGGCGATTTTGATGTCGGGAAGTGGATAGTCGTTTCGATTGAATCCGCATAAACGACTGGCCTGGTCGGGAAACCCCGCGCCGGCGGCAACCAATTTTTGACGTTCGCCGTTCCAGTGCTCCATCGCTGCGGGTGGCAACCCGCGATAATAAGCTTCCAGCGATTTCCAAAGAACGGCTTCGAGTTTTCGATCGAGCGCGAAAAGTTGTGCGGAGAGTTCGTCGATCGCTTCCACATTGGGCGTCTTGGACGCAGAGATGGAATTGTTTTCCGTCAGTATCTGATGCAAAGCCGTCCAACGCTTTTCCCATTTCGTGTACTCGTCGCGCCGGTCGAGCGTGCGGAACATCAGCAGCACGCGATTGATGGTTAAAAAATCGGTCGGATCGCGATCAAGGGCCTCCAGTGCCGCGCGGATTGCGGGCTCGGCTTGTTGCTGCGAGGCCAGGTACGCTGCGACAGCCGACCAGTACTCTGCAAACTCGCGAACCGAATCATCTGTCATGGAGAGCCACTGACGAAACGCGTCTTCGTCTTGCGCTTCGGCGAGCGACCGTCCGTATAGAGCACTCACGGCAGGTTTGCAGTTACCGCCGATGACGGATTCTCGCAATACGTCGGCGGCCTCGGCATAGCGTTTTTCGGTGAACAAGACTCTCGCCTGGCCGGAAACACCGATGGGAGAATAATCGATCGAATCGGGATCGCCGGCGTCGGAATCGGCAACCATCGCATCGCTCAGTACAATCAGTGAATGCAATTCGTCTTGGCGAATATCACCTAGCCGACATAGATGACGAACGTGTTCGGCAGCTTCGTGACGTCGTCCCTGGCGATTGAGTAACACTGCCAATTGACGGTGGGCCATGGCGGCCTCGGGCACACGCCGAAGGATTCGGCGATACCTGGCTTCGGCCGCTTCGAATTGCCCACTGTAAAGACACCAATCGGCCGACTGTCCCAATGCGGGCAACCCGGCGTCGGGGTGGTCTTCGGGAATGGTGCTGAGCAATTCGATTCCTCCGGCAAAGTCTCCCGACGACGCATTGAGATTTGCCAGTCGAAACACAACATCGACATCGTCCGGCGCGGCGATCAATAACTTTCTCAGAATCGCCGACGCCTCATCGGTCCGGCCCGATTCGGCCAATCGGTCGGCTTCGTCCAAACGATCCTCGCGTGACCGTTCCTGGGCGACGAGATCAGTTTCGCCCGGGTTGCTTGTGTCGACCGCCGGAACAGATGCCGCTTCGTCCGCTGCGGGAATTGAAGCTGCCGCCGACTCGGGTTGACCACGTGCGCCGTTGTCCGGGTCTGGCGCCGGCACACAACCCACGCACAGGAGTCCGCCCAACAGAGCGTACATCAACGCTTTCATGGAGTGTCCATTTTTATCGCACATCGACTTTCGATTCGTTTTCGATAACCAGAAAGCGATGTCCGGCTTGAATCGCGTCAAAATCTTGGACGGTACCGCTTGGCCAATACACACGAAGCTGCAAGGTGCTTGCCGGATCTGTTCGTTCCATGGCGAAGGCCACGACGGGTTCGTCACTACAAAAATAACCGTCGCCGGCGGTAACCCACTGAGTAAATTGCGATTGGCCGACGGTCAGGACCAATTTGGCGCCGATGGCATCGCGTTCGCTGACGGTACCGACCAATTCAAATTCGATCCAATCACCCTGTGTGACGGTTTCGTCGTGCAGCAATGCAACCGGTTGATCCATGTGCCCGATCAAGAAATCAGTCGCGCCGTCACGGTCATAATCCAACATCGCGATCGTGCGACCTAGGTAGGTCTTGTCCCAATATCCCGACGGATCGTCCACCTTGACCAGCGTCAACGAGCGACCGTCCGACATCAGGAGTTGCGGCTCCATTTGATAGGGTTCGCCTTCTTCTCGCATATCAAAGATGTGCCCGTTGGTGACAATGAAGTCCAAGAAGCCGTTTCGATCAAAGTCGACCGCCTTGGTGCCAAACCCGACGTAGGGATTCGTGACCGATGCCAATCCGTAGCGGACGGAATAATCGGTGAAATCGCCGGCTGCGTTTTGCAAAAACAAGTTTGCCGGTTCGAGCGAGTAGTTTGCGATTTGCATGTCAAACCTGCCGTCACGATTGAAGTCACCGGTCGCGATACCCATGCATCCGTTGGCCGCGCCTTCGAATCCGTTGGCCAGACCATTTGTGTCGGCAAGATTAACAAATGAATTGTCACCAGATTGAACCAGCAAATGGTTGGGCCGAACATCGATGCCGACAAATACTTCATTTTTTCCGTCGGATTCAAAATCAGTTATGACCAACCCCAATGATGTGCCGGGGTTGGCAATCTCGCGAGTGATTTCATGAATTTGAAATTCACCGTTGCCTTTGTTTTCGAACCAGCGATCAGAGTCTGGGTAATGTGCCAACGGTGTCGGAGAAATTAATTTGCCGTCGGGCCCGACCTTTGGCAGCGAAAAACCGTCCTCCATCTCGATGTAGTTTGCTTCGAATAATTCGGGCAGCCGATCGCCATTGATGTCTGCGATGGCGACAGATGACGTGAATCGATCGGCGAATTCACCCATTGATGCAGTGGCATCACGAAAGGTGCCGTCACCGTTGTTAATCAGCAATCGGTTGTGTCCCAGACTGCCGAGAAACAGATCTTGAAACCCGTCTTGATTCAAATCGCCGGCGGCCAAGCCGGAAGAATAGTTGAAGTCGACGACGTGTGCCGAAGTGGTTTGGTCCGTGAACTTGGAACCGACGTTACGATACAGTTGGTTGGAACGAGTGCATTTGTCCGTCGGCGGGTCACCGGAACCTTGGCCGAAATAGGCATCCGGCAGGCCGTCCAAGTCGTAGTCCAGCACCGCGATGCCACCACCCAGAGATTCGTGAATCGGGATCGAAGTGAGATCGATTTCGACGTCCTTGTACCACTGGAATTTCAGCCCCATTTCGTCGGCGTGATTGACCAGTCGCGGCGTTGCCAGAATCTCGCGTGGCGGAGCGGCGGACGGAGGTTTGATGTTACGATTGCCGGCCAAGAGTTTTTTCATCGCAGGTTGGAGATCAAAATCTTCTGGACTGAGCTCCAGTAACGCATATTCGGTCGCCATCGTGTCCGCTGCCGGATCGCTGAGTAATGCGTTTCGTTGTTGGTTGATCTGTTGGCGCGGCAAGTAGGCGGTGTCGGGCAACAGCGATGCGCTCCAGGCGAGTGTTTCGAACGGTCGTCCGAGTTCCAGAAGTCGTTTGGCCATTTGCTTACGGATTTCTTTGTCCGTTGGTGTTTCGACCAACTCTTTTGACAAACGCTCGGTTTGCGCAATGTCAACGCCGCGATGTTTGAACTGTTCGCCGTCATCGGTTCTGCCGAGTGCGGCGAGAACTTTTGAGAGACGCTGGTAACAAATTCTGTCAGTCGGGTCGCGTACGATTGCCTCCAAAAGTGAACGCGCCGCCGCTTCGTCGCTGCGATTGTCGATAAAGAACGTCCCTAGTGCCGACCAATAATCGTTGAACTTTTTGGCGTCGTCGGGAGCTTCGGCGTACCACTTTGCGAATTCTTCCCAACGTTGCGTCTCGGCCAAGATGCGTCCAAAAAATGCAGATGCTGCTACGGAAGGGAACCCGCTTTGGCTTCGTCCGCTGAGCTGTTCATATGCGCGATTGTGCTCGCCGAGGCTGAAGAACCAACGGGCCTTTCCCATACCGTCGGCGAACAGCGTCTCGTCTTTGTTACCTTTCTTTGCCATTGCCGGCGTCGGAAACGAATGGCTGCGGCCAATGAGCGATACCACTTCCTGTTCCGTTGCAAACCCCAATCGACACAGGGCAAGCGCCTGCTGTGCCGCTTCCTGTCGTCGTCCTACGTAGTTCAGCAGGCTCCATGCGTGGTGCCGCCATTGGGTCTGATCGGGTCTGGATTGTAAGGCATCCAGGATGACGTCGGCGGCTTCGTCGTGCCGTCCGAGCTTTGCCAGCGTTTGGTAACGAAGGGAGACAGCCGCGATTGCCGACGCAGAATTGATGTCAACCGTTCCAGCGATTTCAGCTGCGGCATCCAAGTGACCTCGATCCAAATCCACTTGGGCGGCAAGCAGTTTGATTTCACTACTTTCGGGATATCGGATCATCAACCCGTAGAGTTGCTTTGCAGCTCCATTGTTGTCGCCAAGATCAATCAATGCTTTGGCAGCGTCGATCGCCGAACGTTCCTCGTCCGATTCAACCGCGGCTGTTTCCTGTGTTGCCGATGGCTCTGAGGCGTGTTCAACCTTGGGATTTGAATTCGTGACCGATTGAGGTGACGGATCCGATGTTGTTTCGTTGCCGCAACCAACCAGGGCGATACCAACCAACGCTGTTGCTGCAACGAAGACGAAGCGGGTCAGCGTGATCGGCAAGGATGTTCGAAGCGAGTTCAAAAGGACGATTTGGAAACGAGTGGACTGATACGGGAATGGTTGGCAAACAAAAACAACGAAGGCAAGAAATAAGTGTTTCGATCTAGTTTAGCGTATTGAGGGGATTGGTCCTTAGCATTCGATCGATTCGGTAAAAGTGACCCGTCCGCTCAGGACCTGGCCCACCATTACTCCCGCTACTGACCGAACGGTTTCTTCACAACCCGAATGCGTCAGCGAGGGACTTTCGGCAGTTCGGACTGGTCCCTCGCTCACGGGTTCGGGTTATGAACGTTGGGTTGCTCGCCACTTCGTCGAAACCGAATTGCCGGGCAATCGCAGACGGGCGACTCATGCTTGTCGTTGGAGCCGTGGGGGCCATTGGGACTTCGAAAAGCCAGGTGATTTTGGCATAAAAAAACCTCGCCCACGTACAATACGTGGGCGAGGCCTATCAGTTCAAAAGAACGTTAGCAGAACCTTACTGGTTCAGCTGTTCTTCGATGGTTTCCTTCGCTCCGCGGCTGCCAAGGGCACCCCACAAACCGTAGGTACTTTTCTTTCCGACCTTGTAGTACTGGCCGGGAGCTTGAGGAGCATCCCAGGCACCGATACAGGGCGCACGTTGGTCACCCGATTCAACCGAATCGGTCATGAACACAACCGCACCGTCACCCATCAGGATGTGTGCACCACCTTGGTGACGGCTACTTGCTGGAGCAGAACCGACGTTGTCGTGCCAACCGTTAAAGCAAGCTTCCGAGTTTGGCGGACGCATGGTGTTGACCATGGTCATACCCATCGAAGCCCATGCCCAGTTCATACCACGACCGTTGGTGTTTTCAGCAATGTTTGGAGGGATGGTACAGCCGGCAGACGTATCATCACACCAGAATTGCGGCGTTTGAGGCTGCAGTTGGTTTCGATCCAAGCAGGTCGACGGGTTCTTTTCGACAACCCAACCGCCGTTGTTGATCGAAATCGCGGTTCGCTTATCGCGGTCACCGAGGTCGGTTGCGATTTCAGCCATGGCGATCGTGTTGGACAAACCGTCCGTGATATCACGGAACTTGGTGACCTTCTTACGCGAGAAGAATCCGCGGTCCGAAGCATTGAAACCGGTCGGGCGCCAATCGTCTGGCGGAGGAGACAGGTTGCCTTCTTTTGGTCCGTGGTCCCAAATCTGGCTGAATGAATCGCCGATGCAAGCCGCGTAGTTAGTACGTCCACGGCCTGGACGACCTTTACCGGGGTCGCTGGGGCAGCGAAGCATCGGGATTTCGGTCGCCCATGGGACGAACCAATCCGAGTGGTCGCCACGGTCGTGACGTGGGTTGGGACCCATTGGAGTCCACAAGCCGGTGGCAACCGGGTGCGGCGTTTGGTTGTTAACGGTCTTTGAACCGCTAGCAACAATTCCGTCCCAAACCGCTTGTTGCTCCATGAACGGAGTTAGTCCGACCAAGGCGCTAAGCTCTTCGTTGTTGGTCGTGACCGACCCGTACCACCAATCCGGACCCTGAGCTTGAACTGTGGCAATACCCGTTCCACCATTGTTGATTGGGTTTTGCTTATAGGCCGAATGATAGTTATGAAGAGCGATACCGAGTTGCTTGAAGTTGTTACTGCAACTCATTCG
>JAGQPO010000283.1 GCA_020426665.1 Planctomycetales bacterium | reverse complement strand
TTTACTGAGGTAATGGAAAACGGGAAACGCGGTGGCCGCAACCGAAAAACCGATCGAGAGGGGAGCCAGTATTGATACGAGCTCAACGCTGGTTTCTCGCCGGACGCGATTGGAAAAGTTAATTTGCCTGACTCACGAGTCCGACCTCTCAGGGAAGAGGCCGGACGATCGAAGCTCACTACGACTGCTTACTGATTCAATTCTTCTTCAATCGTTTCACTTGACGCCCTGGTTCCCAAGGCTCCCCATAATCCGTAGGGACTTGCATAGCCGACGCCGTTTTGATTGGCATCGTTACGATAGTAGGGCACCGGCGCCCGTGGATCGCCCGCCTCGACCGAATCGGTCATGAAGATCACCGCCCCATCACCCATCAAAACATGCGCGCCGCCCTGGTGCCGGCTACTGGGTGGGATAGCGCCGTGCCCGCCATGGTTGGCCACCAAGCAGATTTCGCTGTTGGGCGGCAAAATGGTTGCGATGGTTGAATACAGCGGACGCTGATCGGCCCACCGGAACCCGCGCATGGTTGCGTTACCGGTGTAATTGACCCCCGATGTCGCCCAGAACTTAGGACGTTCCGGATTGATTTGGTTGTTGTCGGCACAAAACTTGGGATTGTTCAAGATGTTGTCCCGACCATTGGAACGGGATCCGGTCGTTGTGATCGCCCGATCTCCCAAGTCCGTTGCCATCTCGCCTGCCATGATGGTATTGGACAGTCCATCCAATACGTCACGGAATTTTGTGCCCTTGCTGCCAACAAACATCCCGCGACACGAGCCTTGAATCTGGCGCATGCGACCCGCGTTGTCCGCGTAATGCCAACGCCCCTGGTTAGCATTAAACCAGTTCTGGCCGTATTGCGTTCGAAATACACTGTCACCATAGCAGCAACCATAGTTGGTCCGGCCCAGTGCCGGCAAACCGCGGCCGGGATCACTCGGGCACCGGAACGAAGGGATGTCAACGTTCCATGGCCGGTATTCGATCGTGTACGGTGCGGGTCCGAATGCCGGCCACCACAATCCGTTCTCATCTTGATGCTGTTTGGAAATTTGGTCCCAGACCGCTTGCTGTTCCATGAACGGAGTGATCCCGACCAGATAACTGAGCAGATTACGTGAGTTCGCGATCGGCGGCGGACTGGTCGTACCTGTGACTGCGTCGGCGCAACACGCGTCGTCATTGAATTTTGTGGGTCCGGTGCCGTTGATCGGTAACTGCTTGTATGCGGAATGGTAATTGTGAAGCGCGATGCCGATCTGTTTAAAGTTGTTACTGCAACTCATTCGCCGCGCCGCCTCGCGTGCCGCTTGAACCGCCGGCAACAACAATCCGACCAAGATTCCGATAATCGCGATCACAACCAACAATTCGACTAATGTAAACGCGCCGCGTCGACGCCCAAGAGATTTGCCCTGCATGAAAAGTTCCTCCGCCGAGTCGATAAGATTGAAGACGGCGTAACAATCGCCATCAATGATGCGTTCACCTTTCCTATTCGTCTGCGTCCGCAGCCGCGGAATCCTCTTCCTCAGCAGAATAGACTTCATTTTTGTAGGCCTGGATTTCATCCTCGGTCCGAGGCGCTACGGTTGCTCCTCCACTGCCGCATCCGGCGGTGCAGAAAAAGAGCGTTCCAACAAAACACAGAAAAAAACTGCCGCGAACCCATTGCATCGGAAGCATCCGTCAAACGAGATAAGAATAGGAGAACACCACATTATCAGGGCGTCTTGCTCCGCGACACAACATCCGCAATCGACAATGTTCCTAAACACCATTAGGCAATGCCTAATTGATTTCCACCCGGCGTTTCAGCAACTCTTGATTCGGGCACGACGGACTGGACGTCCGTCGTACAAATAACGAATTCGACGGACTGGAAGTCTGTCGTACAAGTGTCGATTAACCCTACGTTTTTGGCGTGGGCAAAGCACTAGCCGACACTTTTTAGCACGATGTCACGAAACGCCTTCTGATGACGCGTTTCATGGCGTTGCCGCTGCCGAAGGATGACTATTTGTTCATGCCCAAACAGTCCCGACACATCTCGTAACACAACACTCTTAAGACCGCCTGAGATCGTTTTGGTATTCAGTCCATAGCGCGGACTCAGCGGGACCACGGCAAGCCCAAATCCGAGTTGTACGAATTGAATCGCCAAGTCCTTCGTCGATGCTTCGCAAACGATTCGTCGACAATCAAGTAGCCCTGCGTCGGAAAACACCTGATCGACTCTGGTCCGAGTGTTTGTTCCTACGCTGGACATCACCATCGGATAGCGAATCAGCATCTTGGCCGTGATGCGTTTGTTTTCCAGAATCGGATGACCTTTGGGGCACGCCAACACAAACGGAAAAGAAGTGATCGGGTCGGCGCACAAATGGCCGGGAAAACTCTTCCCCAATTGTCCGGCGACGGCGAGATCGACCTCGCCGTTTTCCAGCAATTGACGCGCCACGTCGGACGCAACGTCCACTACTTTCAATTCGACATCGGGATGCTTGCGATAGTATTCACAGATCGGCGCCGGCAACTCGTTGACCAGGATATTGGCGGGCGATGCAACGGACAACGTCTTGGGAATTGAGCCTGATTTTTCGTTGAACTGCTCCAACAGCGAATCAAAACCATGCACCACCGGCGTGGCCAATTCAACCAACAGTTTGCCTTCCTTTGTTAATTCAACCTGTTGCCGATTGACTTCGATCAGTGGAACACCGAATTCCTGCTCAAGCGCACGGACTTGTTGCCAGACGGAAGGCGTTGCTAGATCCAACGACTTTGCCGCAGCGGCAAACCCCTTCCCACGTGCCAATTCCAACATCGCTCGAAACTGTGCGATGCGAACTTGCTTGAAATAACGTCGTTTAGAATTCATCCTCGGTTCGTCGCGAAAACTTGGTACTCGATCGGCGACCGATTTTCAGGTACACTGACGTTTCGTTCTTCGTTTGAAAACTCAATCATCGAAAGGTCTCTCTATGTACAAATCGCTTGGTTTGTTGTGCCTGTTTGTGGCGGCAATGTGTTGTGCCGGTTGCGATGACGGCGGCGGCAATATTTTGGAATCAGCGGAGCAATCCGAAATCGAAAAATACGAAGCTGCTCTCGCCGAGGAAGAAGCCGCGATGAATAACGATTTCGTGGAAGAGAAGTAATCCATCAGGATCACAAATTTCTTGGGATCAATCGTCAATCGCAACTGAAGCATTTGCAACTTGCTGCGTTACGATTAACCGCGAATACTCTTCCGCTGACCGATTGACCATAAAAAAACTCGGCTCCGAATCGAAGCCGAGTTTCTTTTTTTACTCCACCGAAGATTGCGTGAATCTACTGATTCAACTGCTCTTCGATCGTCTCATAACTTGCCCGACTGCCGAGCGCTCCCCAAAGTCCATACGGGCTTTTCGCCCCCGGAACATTCAAGTTGCCCACGGTGCCGTTCAAATAAACCATCGGGTTTCGGGAGTTACCTGCCTCGACGGAATCGGTCATGAAGATGACCGCCCCGTCACCCATCAACACATGGGCACCGCCCTGGTGACGACTTGATGCAGACGCAACCATCGTGTTCCCGGTGTTGTTGATCCCACAGATTTCGCTGTTGGGAGGCAGAATCGTCGACATGCCGGAGAACATGATTCGGAAATCGGCCCAGCGGTATCCTCGGCCATTGGCCGCACCCGGATCAACGCGACGCGTGGTTGGACCGCCAACCAGGTTCGGATGCCAGAATCGCGGCCGCTCGGGATCAAGTTGACCGTCGTCCACACACCACTTGGGATTCTGCAAAATGACGGAGTTGTTGTTTCCAGCCAGGTTCGCATTTTGCGTCTGACGTCCCCGAACATCTCTGTCCTGCAAGTCCGTGATGAACTCTCCCATCATGATGGTGTTGGACAGACCATCCAACACGTCCCTGAATTTGGCATCCTTGTGAGGCACGAACATGCCGCGGTCACATGCCAACGAGTTCCGGGCTTGTCCGGCTGTTGACTTTGGAACCCAGTAATCAGAACGTGCCGCATTGCGATCAAAGTCAATCGGACCACGAACCGCCCAGTGAATCGAATCACCCATACAAGCACCGTAGTTGGTACGCCCGAGCGCAGGCAAACCAACACCCGGATCACTGGGGCATCGCAACATAGGAATCTCGGTGACCCAAGGACGGTAACGATTTAGGTGCGGCGCCGGTCCCATCGCCGGCCACGGGATCGTAAACAGTCCGCCATTGGCGTTGACCAAGTTTGGCGTGCTGATCTCGTCCCAGATTCCTTGTTGCTCCATGAACGGAGTCAGTCCAACCAGTGCGCTCAAACGCCACGCGTTGGCATCACCGTAACCGGTCCACCAATCGCGTGTATGGTTTGCGGTACCCTGGTTTGCGTTACCGCCGTCGGGGCTGTCGGTCCCTGCACCCTGAATCGGTAACTGTTTGTAGGCGGAATGATAGTTGTGGATCGCAATTCCAAGCTGCTTGAAATTGTTGCTGCAACTCATTCGCCGCGCCGCCTCGCGCGCCGCTTGGACTGCCGGCAAAAGCAGCCCTACTAGAATGCCAATGATGGCGATGACGACCAACAACTCCACAAGTGTGAAACCGCGCCGTCGAGAACGGGTTGAGTACATACTCGGTAATCCCTCTCTACGTCGAAAAAAAGAAAATAACTCCGAAACATTTTCGGAACTTACCACCCGACAAGGTATCAGTTTGAGAAGCCGCTGTCCAGTTTTTTGCCACCCAGGCAACCCGAACGGGTGGACGGACCAAGCAAGAAGGCTTGACTGCGTCGCCTACCGAATACGTCACCGGTTGAACCTTCGAACGCACCTTCGATCTCAACCACCCCTCGTTAAGCGGATCGCCCATCCGGCGGCACCAGAGCCACCACAGATCTGTAAGAACGACGACCGCCAGTGCTTCGTCAAGCGTTGGTTTTAGAGTACGACAGACTTCCAGTCCGTCGATAAACGTCAGTTTCTGGCGGACTACTACCGCAAATCCAACTCAAACGGTTCCGACACCGATTGGATCATCAACCAGCGACGGCCGGTCGGCACGCCGGTCCATGACTGCTCCGAACCATCCGGCCAACGAACATCAATCCGATCGATGTCGCCTTTCAGCGGGCCGAGACCGAAACACAAGATTGCTTGGTTCTTGCACATGTATCCGTCACCGGACTGCACGACTTTTGTGATTTTGCGTCCGCCAAAGGACAACGTCACGGTCGCCCCGATCGCGTCCCGTTCAGCTGTGGTTCCAACCATTTTCAATTGCACCCATCGATATTTCGTCGGGGTGCGGTTTTCCAACAACGCAAACGGCTCGATCAAGTCCGTCACGGCAACGTCCATTCGGCCATCGTTATTCCAATCACAGGTCGCCAGCGCTCGTGACAAATGTGGTCGTTCCCAAAAGTTTGCGTCGCCTTCAACGTTCATTCGGACAAACTTCGTACCAACTAAAGTCAACAACATTGTCGGCATTTGGAACGGTCGCCCCAGCGCCGTGTAGTCTTCTACGTTTCCGTTCCCGATCACTAAATCCACGGCAAGGTTGTTGTCGTAGTCGATCGCCTGCGTTCCAAATCCAAGCATCGAGTAAGTCACCTGATCCAATCCGAAGGAGACGACCAGATCATCAAAGAATCCATTCGCATCCTGCATGTACTGATTGTTCCATTCATTTTCGAAATTGGTCACATGCAAGTCCATCCGTCCATTCTGGTCAAAGTCCCCCACAGCGATCCCCATGCAACCTTGCGGGGTTCCGCCGGCACCAAACGCGATGCCCCGCGCGGGTGCCGTGTCTCGCCAAGTGGTTTCAATCGGACGCCCCGACGACACCTGCGGTTCCCAGAGATGATTGGCCAGTCGGTCATTGGCGACGAAGATTTCATTCCCGTTCTGGCCGTCAAGATCGGTCACAACGACTCCCAACCCGGTTGCCGGAGTCAGTTCGTTTCCATTGCCTAACCGGCGTCCCGCCATACTGCCGTCACCTACTGACAGAAAGACGCGATCGACGCTTGGCCGAAAATCCAGCGGAGCAGGCAACCTGACCGGTTTCCCGTCGGCACCAAACTCGATCGGTTCGTATAACCTGGCATCATCGACGTAGTTGACTTCCACAATGTCCGGAAGCTGATCTCGATCGACATCGCCCATCGCCAGGCTGGTCGTCACAAGGGGTTTGTTCCAGACAGCATCGCCATGATGCATCACAAAGGTCCCGTCGCCCTGATTGATCAGCAGCGAATTGCGAGTCAAGTTGCCGACGACAAGATCCGGAAAACCGTCTTGATTCCAATCACCCGCGGTAATCCCACACGTATATCCGCGATCATCACAGTGCGCCGAGTCGGTAACCGCAACAAAGTGCTTCCCCAGCGAACGCGACATCACATTCGGTCGACTCCCTCTTCCATCGGGAGGCTCGCAAGATGCCTGACCCAAGTAAAAGTCAACTCGACCGTCCAAGTCGAAATCCAAACAAGCCACTCCGGCACCGAGTTGCTCGAACAATCTCATTTCACGTTTAACCTGGACCCTGCCGTTGTAAAACGTGAAATCCAGACCGACCTCGGACGCAACATTAGAAAATACAGGTTCGATCGTCTGAGGAAATTCATTGACCACGATGGACTCGAGCGTCGGTTCATCGGAAACAGATTTCGCAATTTCGAATCCGGAGGGAAACCGTTTCAAATCAAGGCCGCAAAGCTGTTTCTGGAGGTTGTCACCTCGAAACTCTTGATCGTCCAACATACGGATCGCATTATTCAGCTGATCGATCGCCGCCGGTGGTGATCCCATCCGAGTCACGGCAATTCGGTACCATGCCAATGCGACCGCCGGCTGCCCCGAATCGGTTAACAACGTCGACATCTCTTCGATGGGTGTGGGGTCGAATTGCGACGCGCCGACCACATCACGCGTTAGTGTCATTAATCGATCGACCAGAACACCGCGACGTCGAAAACGTGCCTGGTCCTCCACATGTCCGCCTGCGGCAAGTGCCTGGGTGATGCGATCGATGGCGGCAAGATCACCCGGTTCTCGACGAATGGCTTCGGCAAACTGAGCAACCGCTACATCAAACTTTCGCTGGTGCACCGCCCAGCCTCCTCGGGCCATCCAATAGGCGGGATATCGCTGTGACGCTTCAGGAACCTGTTGGACCCACGATTCGAAACGATCAAATTGTTGTGATTCGATCAGTAACTGGCCCAAGAATGCCATCGCCGCCGGATGTTTCTCCTTGACCAATTGGCTGGTCGTCAACACCTGGGCGGCTTCGATCACGTCACCTTCGCCGTACATCGCACGAGCAACGTTCAGCGCCCCGATGCGATCATTCAAGTCGACCTCGTCGACGCTGGGTTTTTCACTCAGCCCAGTGAACGAACGCGTCGGAAACATCAATCCCTGTAATTCGTCCAGCCTCGCCTGCCCCCGCCGACACAATTGTCGGACGTGACGATTCGCATCAAATCGAAACCCTCGGCCGTTTAACATCGCAACCAATTCGTGTCGGACGTCATCGAGTTCCGGTTGCTCGGCCAACATCGATTCCAAACGGGCGATTGCTTCCAACGGGCGTCCGGCGTCGTACAGCACGGCCGCCGCCTGTCGTCGCCACTTTGCCTTTTGACCCGGATCCGCGTTTGCCGCCGATTCCAACATTGCTACGGCGTCATCAATTAGGCCGTCGGTTTTTAGCAACCCGGATGCCAAGACCATTGCGTTGGGATCATCGGGAAACTGCAACAAGTGCCTCTGGATCGACGCCTGCGCTTCGTCTCGACGCCCCGTGGAGATGAATTGCCGAATTTGTGAAAGCGATGCCGATCGCGAGATCGGGTTCGGCCCAGGTTTCGTGCCCCCACCACCGCTGCCAACCGAATCGTGAGATTCATCGGGCGACTTGGATTGACCGCTTCGATCGCAACCGGACGCCAAAACAAATGTCACGAGTGCAGCAGCAACCGCCGGCAATACGCCGCCCGGAAATCCAGATGACAGAGTTCGTGTCACGATTGATTCAAATGGGGACGAAAAGAACCTGGACGCGGCGAACATTTTTCTGCCGCACAATCGGTATACCGGTTCTAAACTGTT
>JAGQPO010000282.1 GCA_020426665.1 Planctomycetales bacterium | reverse complement strand
TAAATGAGCTCTGTGGCACGCACGGATCGGCGGCCAGCAATCCTTGTCGGGGCATTTCGAGTTTTCACGCGACAATTCCGTCAATTTAACTTCGATCGCTCCGGTTATCATCGAACGCTCCGGGGCGTGAAACCGCTTTCTGAGCCGCCAATGGGCAGCGGTTATGATGTGAAATTCAGGCGACTGCAGATTCTTTTCAGTTTTCTTGGACATTCCCAGCGTGATCGAGCTCTCTGGCACGACAGGTACTTCGAATGCCACGGGCGATCACCGGCGAATGACCAAGGCCGCGAGGCGAGATCGATTTTGAATCATACCGAAATCATTGACGGATTACGAAAGCGGGACCCTCGTGCCGCCCGGGATCTGAACGAATACTTTGTGCCGTCCGTATGGCGGTTTGTTTTTTTTCGCGTCGGCCGGGACTCCCATTTGGCCGAGGACATTGTCGCCGAGGTTGTGCTGGCATTGATGTCGGCGGTGACCTCGGACACTTCGATCGAAAGCCCGGCGGCTTGGATGCGAACGGTCGCACAGCGCAGAATCCAGGACCATTTTCGCGCGGTCGCTCGCGTGCGACATCTGATCGACCAGGCCCAACACGAACATGCCCGAACCAGCGCCGTCGAGGCCGCCCAGCAGGACCCTGCGATTCAACACGACCAAGAACTCCGTCGCCAGCGGGTTCGCGATGCGATGAACGAGCTGCCGGATAACTACCGGATGGCTTTGGAATGGAAGTATGTCGATCGGTTGACTGTCAAGGAAATCGCGAAGCGGATGGACACGACGGAAAAGAGCGCGGAATCGATTTTGTTCCGCGCCCGACAAGCCCTCCGCAGCGTGCTGGCCGGCGAGGATCCCAATCCGCCACCCGCAGGCAATACAAGTCCGACGGGAGATGATCAATCGTTCCATGACAACGGGTCGACGGTCGAAAGTCGCGACAACCAAAGAGACACTTTCCATTCGGATGAGTCGTCGACCGAAGAAGATTCGTCATTGTTCATTCAGTTTCGTTTGGCTCGCGAGAACTAGAGCCGAGGTAACACATCTTCAGCCATGACATCCGAAACACCACCCAACACGTCAGCGAATGAGCCTGAGTTGATGGACGAGCTGCATTTGGAATCCGATGAAAATGAAACGGACATCGCGGCGATGCTGTTGGACGCTTACGACGCTCCACCGGTCCCCAAATCGCTGATCAAACGACTCGACGAAGACATCGCCGGCCAGTGGGGGCATTCGCCAGAGCTGGTCTCCGCGCGAGCCACGGTCAAATACCCGGTCGGGTCCGCTAAGTCGTTTGTGAAGCGTTCCTGGTGGGTCGCCGGCGCTGCCGCTGCCGGACTAATGTTTGTCGTCCTGGTCGCCGGCGGTTCAGGCTCGTACGCTTGGGCGGCTGTCGTCGAAGCGATTGAGCGTCGCGGGCTGGTGCAGATCAATCAACCCGACGGAAAACTTTGGTTGGATCTGTCCAAGAAGGTAGCGTGCCGGCAAGATGATCAACAAACCCGTTGGGTGGACTTTGGCAAGCGACTCGTGATCACGCGTGTCAAGTCTTCTGGGAAACTGGAGCAGTCTTCATTAACCCTCGCCGACAATCGGCTTCCCACCGGAGATGAATTGCTGGCGGTGGGTTTGCTCGGCCAGCCCCTGTCCGCCGAATCGATCGAACGCTTTCGCGGCGTGCGTGTCGTCGGAGAGCGTTGGCAGAAGCAGACCGACCAGGGTCGTGCCGTTGTCGATTTGCAAGTCGAACTTGCCACACGAGATGACCAACGGTTCGAGCTGTCACTTCAGTTGAATCCCGAATCCAAATTGCCATTGGCCGCCGACAGCAACCGCTCTCCAGTTGTACCTGGCACAGCAAGCGCGCCCACAATGTCGTTGGCGTACCTGGACGAAACGTCCGATCTGTTGCAGTCGCGTTTGAACTTGAACGACGCCGTGATGGTATTGTCCAAGGAGAACGACGCCTCCGTTGATCCGTCGACTCGAATTGCCTTGGCGGAACCGGATGTCAAGCCGAATCCGTTGGACGAATCGGAGATGGGCTTGAGTGAATCTGTCGATCCACATGGCAACCGAGACGATTCGAAGTCTCTCGACAGGTCCGGCAAAGCATCGCGTCCCAGCGAAGCCGAATTGGTCGCGTCCTTGCCGATCGGCGCGGCAAGAGGTTGGAAGCCGGTCGCGGTTGTCCCACGCAGCGATGATGAAGTGCTTCGTCGTGTCGACGAGATTCTGGAAGGCCTGTGGAGCAGCGAGCAAATCGAACCGGTCGGTCGCACAGGCGATTTGCAGTTGCTCCGCCGCGCCTACTTGGACATTGCCGGACGGACGCCATCGGTGACCGAAGTCCGTAACTTTCAAAACGACACTTCGGAGGATCGTTATCTGCGGCTGGTCGATCGCTTGTTGGACAGCCCCGATTATGCCTCTCAAATGGCCGCCGTGTGGCGTTCCTTTATGATCCCCGAAGGAGTCGATTTGGACGCGTTCGGGGGACGAGAGGCCTTCGAAAAATGGTTGTCCGAACGGTTCGCGGCCGAGGAACCCTATGACCAGATCGTGCGCAAATTGTTGTTGGCCGAAGGTCGTTTGTCACAATCCGGGCCGTTGCTTTTTTACAGCGCACTCAAATTGGACGCCGACCAATTGGCGGCGCGAACGTCACGTGTTTTCCTGGGCATGCGTTTGGAATGTGCCCAGTGCCATGATCATCCGTTCGAATCCTGGAGCCAAAACGATTTCTGGAGTTACGCGGCGTTCTTCGCACAGATTTCGCGTCCCAAAGGAAAGCTTGAAAATGTTTCCACGGTGATGCGAGTTCAAGACGTCGACCGTGGTGAAGTGATGTTGCCGGAAACCGAAGACGTCGTCTCGCCACGGTTCCTCGGCGAGTCCGTGAACTCCGATGACGTTGTGATCGCCGAAGACCTGGCACAACCGCTGCCTCCGCGACGCAAGCAATTGGCGGCGTGGCTGACCGGCCCCGGCAATCCGTACTTCGCGCGTGCCACCGTCAATCGCGTTTGGAGCCACCTGTTCGGTCGCGGCATCGTCGATCCGGTGGACGATTTCGGCGCGAGCAACCAACCCGTTTCGGCGGAGTTGCTGGACACATTGGCCAGCCAGTTCATCGACAGCGGATTTGACCTGAAACAGCTGGTGCGTTCGATCGCCAAGTCAAAAGCCTATCAATTGTCCAGCAGCTCCGATCGCCCCAATGACACTCCGGCCGAGACCGAACGACGTTTGAAAACGTTCGCGCAGATGAACGTCAAGACGTTGACCGCGGAGCAACTTTACGACTGCATCGCCGTGGCCACACTGTTGGACCAACAGAACGTCGCCGCAACGGATTACACACTGGCTCGATTCGGAAACACGCAACGCGAACAGTTTTTGCAACAGTTTGCGGCCCCGTCGACCAGCCGATCTGAATACCTGGCCGGAATTCCCCAAGCGTTGATGTTGATGAACGGATCGTTGATCGCATCGGCCACCGGTGAATCCAGCAGCGGGTTGATCCGGTCGCTCGAAGCACCATTCTTCACCGACAAGCAACGGATCGATGTGTTGTTTATGGCGACACTTTCTCGACCCGCCAACAACGACGAAATGGAATTGGTTGCCGAGTACATTCCACCCGACGCGACGTCCGAGCAGCGGCGAACCGGATTGGCCGATTTGCTGTGGGCGTTGGTCAACAGTTCAGAATTCACATTAAACCACTGATATTCACCGCACTTTTGATATCCACTGCACTTCCAACAGGCACGAATTAATGTCCCACTCACGATCGCGCAGAGATTTTATGCAATCGATGGCAGCCGGTTTCGGTGCCGTCAGTGCGAGTGGATGGTTTCCCGCCCTCGCTCAAGCCGCGGCCGCGGACCCCGGTCGCCGCCGCCACTGTATCCTGTTATGGATGAGCGGCGGACCGACACAAACAGATACGTTTGACATGAAGCCCGACCACGAAAATGGTGGTGAGTTTCAGGAGGTTCAGACCGCCGCTGCCGGGTTGCGCTTTAGCGAGCATTTGCCCAAGTTAGGAAAAATGGCCGACCAGTTGGCAATCCTTCGTGGCCTGTCGACAAAGGAAGGTGACCACGGTCGCGGTTCGTACCTGATGCGAACAGGCCAGAAACCGATGGGGCCGATTCAATATCCGTCGATCGGTTCGGCGCTGGGCAAACAGTTGGCCGACAATGACATGACGCTGCCCAGTAATGTCAGCATCGGTACGTATCGGGCGTTCAATCAAGCCGCGTTCGGTCCCGGTTTCTTGGGACCACGCTTCGGACCATTGATCGTCGGTGCGACCGACGTGCCGGGTGGGATGTCAAACGATGAAGACGGCTTCCCAAATTTGAAAGTCCAAAATTTGGATCGCGCCGGTGGGATCAGCGAGCAACGGATGGATCAACGATTGAAAATGTGGCGACGTCTGCAGACACAATTCGTTTCCTCTCGCCAAGCCGGCGCGGCGGGATCGCACAACGAAGTCTACGAAGGCGCCGTGCGATTGATGAACAGCGAAGATGCCAAGGCGTTTGATCTGTCCGCAGAACCGGAGAAACTGCGCGAAGAGTACGGCAAGAACGTTTTCGGTCAAGGATGCCTGATGGCCCGACGCTTGATCGAGCGCGGCGTTCCGTTCGTCGAAGTCTCGTTGGGAACCGGCAGCACCTCGGTCGGTTGGGACACGCACTCGGACAATTTCAACGCCGTCGAGTCACTTTCAAAGATCCTCGATGACGGCTGGGGAACTTTGATGCGCGACCTGCAGGATCACGGGCTGTTGGAGTCGACCACGATTCTTTGGATGGGCGAATTCGGACGTACGCCGGCGATCAATTCGACCGCCGGCCGCGATCACTTTCCCAACGCCTGGACAAGTGTGTTGGCCGGTGGAGGCATCGCGGGAGGTCAAGCCTATGGCAAGACCAGCGCCGACGGAACGGAAGTGATCGACGGTAAGATCGGCGTTCAAGATCTGCTGAGCACACTCTGCAAAGCGTTGGGCCTGGGCGGTTCGCCCAGCAACATGGCTCCCAGCGGACGCCCGATTCCGATCGCCGAAGGAAACGTGATCGAGGAAGTCCTGGCATGACCCGCTTTTTCGTGTTCGCTATCACGCTGACGCTTCTGGTCCTGTGCTGCAACCAGCGCCACGCATGGACCGATGATCCAACCGTCGACGCCGGCAAGCTCGCACCGCCGGTCACGACACCGGTCAAGCGAGTGGGGCCAGCCGCGACGACCACGCCGCAACCGCAACAGATGGGAATGATGATGGCGCCGGCGCCCGTGGCAACGTTGCCCGCCGAGCGTTATCCCCAATACCGTGTCGGCTATCAGCGCGGCGACTCCAAACTGCAATCGATGGTGGATGACGGAAGGATTCGGTTTTTGATCGTCGACCCCAACCTTGTGCAGCGGTTCGGTCACCCGATCTTGGTTCAAGCCAACATCACCGTCGACGGTCAACCGTTTTCTCAACTCCGCAAAGATCGATCCGCCGCGATGCTGACCGCATCGAAGACAATCTCGGTAACGCAATCCGAGCAGGCGGAAACTGGGTCAGCGGAAACTGAGTCAGCGGAAAAAGCTGAAGAAGAAGATAACGATGCGGAAAGCGAAGTCGATTCCGCATCACCTCTGGAAGAAGCACAAGAGGAAGCTGATCAACCCGACGTGGCTCCGGCAACCGTCCCCGAATACCGGCTGGCAAGTGGCGGAGAAGAAATGCTGCGACGCTACGCGGCGGCGGTCGGTGAGGATTTGGACGAGACCGAGACGGGCTGGCTGATGACACACTGGACCGAAGGGCCGTCGTTGTTAGTACTGCAACCCTATTTCCAAAGCTTTCGTGTTGATCAACGCCCGGCCTTTGATGTCTTGGATCGCAACCACGATCAAGTGATCTCACCAGACGAATTGTCGCAAGCCGCCGAATCCTTGAATCGATGTGACGCCAACCGCGATGATGTCGTTGATGTGTTGGAAATTTCGCGCGCCGCCGAAGCCGGCCGTGATCTGTCCCAACCCACCGTCGCGCGACCGCCGCTGATGTGGTTGATCGGGGACTTGGTCGGCGTCCGTCAAGACGACCCCGCTGTGTACAACCCCGTCAGCAGTTTCGATACCGACCAAAATGGACATCTCAGTGAAGAGGAGATTACGGCGCTGACAAATAAGCCGTCAGAGATTGAACTGGATGTCGAATTCGTAACAGGAAAAATCGAAGACTCGACTCTGAGTATCGTTTCCATCGCCGATGAACTTCAAGCCGATGTCCACTTGGCCGAGCGGGTCGAAGGTGTGGACGTGGTTTTGGGACCGACGACGATCAACTTTTGCGGTGTCCAGGACGCGAGTGGTGGTAAAACGGCGACACAAGTTTCCATGGGCGCGGTTGTTGATGGATATCCATTGCTGCCAGGACTGGACCCCAACGACGACGGTCGCTTGACCATCCGCGAATTGCGTGGGATCTCGGATCGATTGATCGCCGTTGATCAAGACGGTGACCAAACCATCACACTCACGGAGGCCTCGTCGCCGATCCGGGTCAGCATCGGTCTCGGGCCTTTGGTGCACCGGGAATTAGCCGGCGTCCGGACCATCAAACGCGTCGACATACCACCATCGATCGCGGGTCCGGAATGGTTTGTCCGCATGGACCGCAACAAGGACAATGACTTGACCAGGAGCGAGTTTCCCGGCACGGACGAACAGTTCAAGTCGCTCGACGCGGACAGTGATCAACTCGTCAGCGCGGGTGAAGCAAACGAATTTGAAAAACAAACGAATCAGACTTCGGAATAAATCATGGCAAACCGTTTGGAAGATATCCAGAAACCGAGTCCCAATGGACCGACCAACAATTCGAATCACAAACACGTCGATGTCGCCCGGGCCGTCGACGAGCTGCACGAAAAACTGAATGAAATTCGCAAGCAGCTCAGCGGCGTGATCGTCGGCCAACATGCCGTCGCCGAACAGCTGCTGATCGCAATGCTGTGTCGCGGGCATTGCATTTTGCAGGGCATGCCCGGACTAGCAAAAACGATGTTGGTTTCGACGATCGCGTCGTTGACCGATCTGACGTTTCGCCGTGTCCAGTTCACACCCGACTTGATGCCCGGCGACATCACGGGCACCGAGATTTTGGAAGAGGACCATACGACCGGGAAACGGGTGTTTCGATTTGTCGAAGGACCGTTGTTCGGGAACGTGATCTTGGCAGACGAGATCAACCGTACGCCGCCGAAAACGCAAAGCGCGTTGCTGGAGGCGATGCAGGAACGTCAACTGACCGTGTGCGGCCAAACCTATCGCTTGCCCGATCCATTTTTCGTTTTGGCGACACAGAACCCGGTAGAAACCGAGGGCACGTATCCCTTGCCGGAGGCTCAACTGGACCGGTTCTTGTTGAAGATCCATGTCCGCTACCCCAGCCGAGAAGAGGAACTGGAAATCGCTCGTCGCCAAACGACCGACTATCACTTTGAAACCAAAACGGTCCTGGACGAAGAACAGATTCGCCAGATGCAATCGCTGGTCCGCAACGTGGTCGTTTCCGATCACGTCTACGAAGCGGCACTCGATTTGGTCCGCGGGACGCGACCCGATGGTGGCAGCATGTCAAAGGAATTGCAAAACATGGTCCAGTGGGGTGCCGGACCGCGTGCCACCATCGCGCTGTTGATGGCGGCCAAGGCGCGGGCACTGCTGAATCGACGCTTTCACACAACGACGGAAGACTTGATCGCGGTCGCACTGCCGGTGCTGCGGCACCGTGTGATCCTGACGTTCAATGCCGAAGCCGCCGGCGTGGACGCGGATTCGGTCCTGGAAAAGATCATCGCACAGACCGAGTCGCTGAAAAAGAAAATGGTCACCAAAGGTTAAATCGCGCTCCCCATTATGCTTGGACTGTTTCGACGACAGAAAACCGAAACCGAGACGCCCGCCGGCGCCGCGACGCGAGTTTATTCCGATCTGGTTGATCCAGTGGTCATGGATCAAATCGGCAATCTGGAATTGCTTTCGCGGACAGTCGTCGACGGACTGCTGGCCGGAAAACATCGATCGTCCACGAAGGGCGGATGCTGTGAGTTTGCTCAACACCGCCAGTACGCTTCCGGAGACGAGATTCGTCAAATTGATTGGCAAGTCTATGCCCGTAACGACCGTTATTTCATTCGCCAGTTCGAGGAAGAAACCAACCTGCACGCGATGTTGGCCGTTGATTCGAGCGGTTCAATGAAGTTTGGCTTGTCGACCGAAAGCAAGCTGGAGTTCGCCAAACGCACCGCGGCTTGTTTGGCCCGCTTGCTGTTGCACCAGCGCGATTCAGTGGGATTGACGGTCTTGAACGAGCAGCGATCACGGTTCGTTCCCGCAAAACAGCACGCCGCGCACCTGCGAGCCATCTTGGCCGCGTTGCAAGCCGCCGAAGCGGAAGGCGCGGGCGGACTGTGCGGCCAAATCCAACATTGTGTCGCGCGGCAGCGGCGCCGAGGGCTGTTCGTCTTGCTGTCGGATTGCTTTGGTGATTTGGAAGAATTGGCGACCGCGCTGCGGATCGTGCGTGCCCGCGGCCATGACGTGGTCGTGATGCACGTTCTCGCGCCCGAAGAATTGACCTTTGATTTTCGCCGTTGGTCCGCCTTTCAATCACTGGAACTCGCGTCACATCGAATTCATTTGGACCCGCCTTCGGTGCGAAAGCAATACCTGCAACGCGTTCGAACCTTCGTGACCGATCTGGAGAACATGGTGGTCGGGTTGGGCGGTGATTACGTGCGCATGACGACGGCAACCGATTTGGGCGACGCGTTGGGTTGGTTCTTGCGCAACCGCATGGCGCGAAGGGGGACCGGCCGACGATGAGTTTTGTCAGCACCGCCTTTTTGATCGCCTTGCCGCTGGTCGCCGCGCCGCTGTTGCTGCATCTGTTCGATCGTCGACGCAACGAAGTGATCCAGTGGGGCGCGATGCAGTTCTTGATGGAGGCATCGGCCAAGAAGACAAGCGCGCGTCGGCTGAAGCAATGGTTGTTGCTGTTGCTGCGATGCCTTGCGATCGCAGCCTTGATCTTGGCGCTCGCCGGCCCGCTGCTGCCGGCGGGCTACCTCGGAGGCGGCGGACGCGGAGAAACGATTTTCGTGGTCGACAACTCGATGTCGATGTCTCGCAAGACGGCTTCGGGCACCATGATCGGTGACGCCGCGAGTCGCGCGATCGAACGATTGGGCGAACTGCCATCGCGCGACGACGTTCGGATCATGACGACGGCGCCCTATCCTTCCTGGATCGGAACCGGTACCGTTCGCAGCGACAGTCGCAACCAGAAATGGCTGGCCGAACAGTTACACGGAATCGACGCGACGCAGGGGCGCAGTGACCTGTTGGCCGCATTGTTTACCGCCGTGCAAGTTCAACACGAACCGACACAACATTCGCGAAAGATCGTCGTTTTGACAGACGGCCAGGCCGCCGATTGGCGTCTCGATGATCAGACCGGTTGGAAGCGATTGCAAACGGCGCTGGGTCAGGCCCCGGTGCCGACGAAGATCGAGACGATTCGCTTGGATCAATCAGCAACGCAATCAAAAATCGG
>JAGQPO010000013.1 GCA_020426665.1 Planctomycetales bacterium | reverse complement strand
ATCCCCAAAAACACCCCATCAGCCACTTGAAAAAACCTCAGATGTCTCTGGGCTTTCGCTCCATGTGCCTCGTTTTCCGAGGCCTTACGACCTCGGCAGGCTATGTTTCGCCCTCCGGGCTAGCGAAAATCGCTACTTCAAAACGCGTTAGCGAGGGACTAAAAAAATCCATCTTCAAACCGATGTTCACTGTCGTTGGTAATGTTTGCGTTCAGAAACACCGCATTTTGCTTGCCTGAACTGACTAGAAGCCAAATTCCGACCCACCGATTCCGCGGAAGAGCCAGTTTTTCGATTCGCTCGCCGCCGAGGACTGCAAGACGCAGATGCCCGCGACATCACCCAGCGGGTGTTGTGGGCGGTTGCCAGGGCGGCGGAAAACGAAAGCTGATCGCGTGCATGCAATCGGTGCCGAAGGACAAGATGGCAAGCCTGTTACCTGATGCGACCGTGACCGCTTACTGGTTCAAAGATCTGGCTGATTTGGAAACCCTATGGATCGCTTCGATCGATTCATTGAAGTCGATCAGAGGTCTAACATCAGCCGATCCGTTTGTCGATTGAAACGAGTATTCAATGGTGGCATTTTCAATGCCATCTTGCATGCCCCATGCCAGCTTGTCTGGCATGGGCATCCGTTTTGCAATTAGCGACCTGGGTGTGTTGGGCCGCCTCCCCAGTTGGCTCGTCCAACTGGAAGGACAGTTCACAACGGACTTTCGCTTCTTGCCAGACAAGCTGGCAAGGGAGCGAGTTTTAACTCCCGATTTGCTACTCTCAAGACGTGTGCTCCTGCCGGGTAAACCGGCGAGGGGACAGGAATAAACGCTCGACTTTGATGACAAACTATTGTGCCGACGTCGATCCGGAAGGCATGTTTCCGGTGACCGAAAACCCGGGTATTCCGATGATCGGCAACCCGTTAACCGGGGCCGGGCGAGCGGCAGGTTGTCGAGGCTGGTGATTGATCCGAATCTCATCGATCTCATCAATATGTTGACTGAAGACATGGATCAGGTTCGGGTCCCAGTATTCACCGGCACCTTCGTTCAGGATGGTTATCGCTCGATCGATCGACATGCCCTTACGATAGGGGCGGTCACTGGTCATCGCATCGAAGGCATCACAAACGGCAAGAATGCGTCCGTCGATGGGGATGTTGTCTCCGGCCAGACGATCGGGATAGCCTTTGCCGTTCCAATGTTCGTGGTGATACAACACGCCCGGCAAGATGTCTTGCAGCGCCTCCAGTTCCTGTAAGATCCGCCATCCCGAATCGGTATGCGTCTCGATGATCGCGCGTTCTTCTTCGTTCAGCCGATTTGGTTTCTGCAGCACACCGTCAGGAATCGCGATTTTGCCGACATCGTGTAACAAACCGGTCAGATAAATGCGTTCGCATTCGGCGACGGTGAAGCCGATTTTCGAGGCCAGGCAGCGAGCAAAGCTTGCGACGCGTTCGCTATGACCACAGGTGTACGGGTCGCGTGCTTCGACGGCATTGACGAGCGCCCGAATAACATCGGTAAAAAGCTCTTCTTTTTGCCTCAGCAATCGAATATTATTCAGTTGTGCGGCCAACTGGTTGGTTGCCGTTTCCATCAGCGATGCTTGAACGGTGGTGAACCCGAGTTGCGCCCAGGGCACATCATCGATATCATCTTGAAGTCGATTGCACGCCATCACCCAGCCGTGCAAGCGACCTTCGCTGGAACATTCAACCATCACATACTCTTCCAATCCTTCGGCCCCGCAGTGTCCATCTCCGACGTTGCGATTGCGGACGATCGGCTGTTGCATCAATTCTTCGGCGTGATCATCGATCAAGTCAAAGATCACTTCATCGCCGACGACTTGCGGTCCGGTCCATAACGGACGACGCTTATGATCTCCGGAATCTTCGACAAGGACTGCGGCAATCGAAACCGCGCCGACGCCGCTGACCAGAGGCATCAGCGATGCGAGGACGAAATCATCGGTGTCCTCGGCCGTCTGCGGCAATTCCAAACTTGATGCCAGCGTTCGGATCAGAGAAAGTTCTTCAAAATCCTGCATGACCTGATTGGTCAACGATTCAACTTCGGCAAGCAGCTGCTTACTATCGTTGCGTGCAATCTCCAGATCCAGCAACGTCATCGCATGACGTGCGATACGTTCGGCTTGGTCAACCGGTGACGACCACACCGCAATTCCACCGGCGGGCAGCGCCAGGGCTTGCCGAACCGATGCCGAGTCGTTGACCGGTTCGGTGTGAACACGATCGGGGTCCGATTTGGCTTGGATCACCAATGGATGACCACCGTCACGTGCTTCGACAACGGTCACAGAAATACCGATCCCGGCGGACAACAGATGCGCCAGCGAACCGTCCAACCCGCCCGGATCGTAAGCATACATCTTTAAAACCGGTGGGAATCCGTTCCCAATGATTCCTTGTGAATTGTCATCGCCTGAATCGTTCATGCACCGGCTCCTGTGATTCCACGTGGCTGCGATCCCGAAAACGCGTTGGTGATTGACCCGACGGGCAGGATCGGCGATGCCGGGGCAGTCTTGTTGATCGCATCCGTGACAGCCGAAACAACGGTTCCGGGACTGAACGGTTTGCCAAACACTTCGCTGATGTTCAATTTCAGCACTCTTGGATCACGCGCCAGTTCTAATTGCCGCCCGGTGACCAAAAAGCAAGGGATCTTCGAATCCATCTCTCGGACTCGCTGAATCAATTCGATGCCCGACATGATGGGCATTTCATGGTCGCTGACGACGGCAACGACTTGGCTGTCGCAAAACGACTTCCACGCCTCGCCACCATTGGCACAGGTGATCGGTTCGAATCCACAGGATTTAAACTTGAACGACAGTACGCGTGCCAACCCGGGGTTGTCTTCAGCGATCAGCACTTGTTGTTTTTCGGATGACATATCGATTCAGGCGCTCTATTGAGAGGTGGGGGCCATGGCAACGCGAGCAGCCGATGTCGTCGGCTGGTCTGCTGACTTTTCTGCAACGCTGGGAGCATCTTCTTTGACCATCTCGCAGAACTTGTCCACTAATTCTGCGTCGTGAATCCCTTGCTTGGCGCGATGACGCAAGATTTCGATCGCTTCGTTTTGCGTTTTTGCGCGGCGGAACGGACGGTCGTTGGTCAACGCACTGTAAACGTCAACGATTCCGACAATTTGTGCCTTCAAGGGGATTTCGTCCCCACGCAATCCATCGGGGTAACCGGTCCCGTCGAAGTGTTCTTTGTGGTGACGAATGATCGGCAGTACGGGGGCCAATGGTTTCAGCGGCGCGCAGATGTCACAGCCGACTCTGGGGTGTTGATGAAAGAGTGCTCGTTCGCGTGGGGTCAACGGCCCGGTCTTTTCCAGAATCGAGTCGGGGATGGCGATCTTGCCGACATTGTGAAGGATCGCGCCATAACGCAACATTTTCAATTCTGCGGCATCAAGACCGAGTGCCTTACCGAACGCGACGGCATAGTTGGCGGCTTGTTCGACGTGGCCGCTGCTGTAGCCGTCTTTGCTTGCGACAGCCCGGGCGAGAGATAGTGCGACACTTTCGGCGCCGATCAATTCGGCATTGCCTTTATGCAACCGTGTGATCGATCGTAGCCGGACTTTTAATTCGCTACGGTTGATCGGCTTGCTTAAGAATTCGTCGGCACCTGCTTCGACGGCTTCATTGATTTCTTCGTTCGAACCCGTCGTCGTCAGCATGACGATCGGAATGGTT
This sequence comes from Planctomycetales bacterium, assembly GCA_020426665.1. Taxonomy (GTDB): domain Bacteria; phylum Planctomycetota; class Planctomycetia; order Pirellulales; family Pirellulaceae; genus Stieleria. The sequence continues at coordinate 1,861 of JAGQPO010000013.1, read as the reverse complement.
CGGTATTGCATGTCGCTCTTCAGTTCGCGACACACCTGCAACCCGTCCATTCCACCGCTGAGTCCGGTGTCCAACAGAATTGCATGCGGCTCCGGAGTTGCAGTCGCGATGGCCAGCGCGTCGGGGCCGTTGGTTGCTTCGATGATTTCATAGGCTTCGCCGGTCAGCCCCAGTCGCAACAGTTTTCGAATGGTGGCGTTTCCGTCGGCAACCAGGATACGCATTTTGCCTTGCGAATCCGCCGCCGCTTTCGAAAACGTTTCGGCGAATCCCTCCGCGAATCCGTTGTTAAGTTCACTGCTGTCCATCGTAATCAACCTTTAATTCCCCAGTGCTCTGTCAAGATGTTGTTTGTTGGTCGCTCGTCGTCTAGACGCTCGCGAGGTCTAACTTAAACACTGCGTCGTCGGGTCGCAGCGAATGATCCGCCTCTGGTTCGTCACACACTTCCGCTTCACGTGGCAATCGAATGGTGAACATGGTTCCGGTATCGACGACGCTTTCCACCTCGATGGTCCCGCCATGCAATTCGGTCAAGTGCTTGATGATTGCCAATCCCAGCCCCGTCCCGATACCTTGGTCTGCGATCGCGGCTTGATAATACGGTTCGAACAAGTGTTCCATGTGCTGAGGCGCGATGCCTCGCCCGGTGTCTCGGACGCTGATGCGGAACATGTCGTTGGTGTCCGGTCGGATCTGAACGATCACGCTGCCGCCACTGGAGTTGTACTTGATCGCGTTGGACAAAAGATTCAGAAGGATTTGCCGCAAACGTAACGGGTCGGCGATCACTTCATTCAACTCCGCGTCAACCTGCGCGGTGATTGAAACGCCTTCTTCATTGGCTTTGACGGTGACCATTGAGACGCATTGGTCGACAAGCTCGGCAAGTGCGACCGGCTGCGGTGCCAGACGGATCATCCCCGCCTCGGCCTTGGCATAGTCCAGTATGTCGTTGACCAACGCCAGCAGGTGCTGGGCGGAATCATCGATGTCCTGGACGAATTCTCGTTGCGATTCGTTCAATTCCCCGGTGCTGCCGTCTAGCAAGGTTTCGCTGATGGCCGTGATCGTCGACAGCGGTGTGCGGACTTCGTGCGACGTTTGCCGGAGCGCTTGCGCCCGCATCGCGACGAGTTGTTCTTGGATTTGATTCTCGAGAGCGCGCTGTTTTTCTTCGCGTTGCAGCCGATAGCTGGCCATCAACACTCGGACGGTTAAATACAGAACGGCACCCAGCGCAGCCATGTCTCGAATGGAATCGAACACCGGACTCCACGTGGTCGGCTGGGCCGCGTAATACAACTGGGCAAACATGGTTGCGGCGACAACCGCCACAACAGCACTGGCCAGACCCAAAGCGCGACGACAAACCAATGCATAAGCCGATCCGACGGCGGCAATGTAATACAGAATCAGGATGAACCGATCCTCAAATGCCATTTCATACATCGCGACCAGGAAAAACACGGCCGCGAAGAAGATCAGAGAGTCCGGTCCTAGGAATCGCGAAAACTTTTGTTTCAGTGCATGCATGGGGTGTGCTCCGACGGTCGAATGCGCCCGGGATGGGCGGTTTTTCGTCACGGAACACTACGTTGCACTTATCCGGTCAACGTCGGATTTGAGCTTTGCCAGTGGGGCAGCCCCCGGGGGGATTCAGGCTGAAACGGTCCTGTCGTTTGCCCGCTCTCGACCGATTTTTCAAGTGTCCGATTAGGCACACTTTTGTGACGTCGAAGCGATCACTTTTTCTGAGGGACATCCCCTGCCGTCGGTAAATCAAGTACATCCGATTCCTTCGGCGGGTTCTGAGAATCGGTTTCCGCTGGTACCGGCGTCAGCACCAACCGAACAGACG
>JAGQPO010000281.1 GCA_020426665.1 Planctomycetales bacterium | reverse complement strand
CGAAGACCTGTTCTATCGTGTCAACGTTTTGTCGCTGGAGTTGCCGCCGTTGCGTGCTCGTGAAGGCGATGTGGATCGATTGATCGACCACTATTTGCCGGTACCTTGGCATGTGGAGCCGGCAGCTCGAGATGCGATGAACCGATACCCATGGCCGGGAAATGTGCGGCAATTGATCAATGTGATCCAACGTGCAACCATCTTGGCGGACGGCCATGATGTCACCCTTGACGACCTGCCATCGGAAATCGCCGACGTCGCGGATTCGGGCATCGCGGTCAGCGGCGAACATGCCAAAGACAATGGCTCGGCTTCTCCGTTGACCCGAGTTGATTCGGCCATCAAGCCCGAATCATTGAAGCTAGACGACATCGCCAAGGCTCATGTTTTGCACATTCTGGCGAAAGAAAACGGCAACAAAGCGAAAGCCGCGAGAGTCTTAGGAATCCACCGTCGAAAACTTTATCGGTTGTTGGAACGGTTCGAAGGCGCCGAAAAAGAATCCGCAATGGCCGCTGCGGACTAGTGGTCCATCCCAATGATGAATTAGGATTCAAACCGTAGCGGAATTCGTCAAGACAGTCGGCGATTTCTGGTTCCGACCGAACCTCTTGTCGAGCTCCGCTACCATAAAACTATAAGGACGGAGCGGACGTATCGTCAGCCGTCAACGTTTGCGTCGCCGGTGATTTGGTCTTTATAGATCGACAATCGCCCCAGGGCATCGTCGACGTCACGCTTTGAAACGCCGCGATCTTCCAGTGCATCGGCAAAGTGCCCACAGAACTTTGCAAAGTGCTTGCCTTTGATTCCCCGCCCGGCGTGAATGCGGGTCAAGTCCGTCCCGGAATACTCGGCGGGGCCGTCAAACGCGGTGCACAAAAAGTGGTACTGCATTTTTCGCAGGTGCTCCATCGAAACACCTTCGAAAAACGGAGAGAGCTCCGGGTCGTTCAGCACACGGTAATACATTTCTTGGACGATCGCGGCGACAGCGGCCGCGCCGCCCAAGCGTTCGAACAGGACTTCGGAATTGTCGGTCATAGCAATGCTCGTTGAGTTAGATCGCGGACGTCACTGTTGTAGCGTCCTGCGCGAGTCTTGTCATGAACCGGACGATTCCGTCTTCTCAGTCTTCAGGATCTGGATCGTCGTTTTCAAAACCGCGTCAGGTGTCAATGAGATGCTGTCGATGCCTTTTTCGACCAAGAACGCTGCGAAGTCCGGGTAATCGCTGGGGGCCTGGCCACAAATGCCGATCTTCCGTCCTTTTTCTTTGGCGGTCGCAATCACGTTTGAAATCATGCGTTTGACCGCATCATTTCGTTCGTCAAAAACGTGGGCAACGATCTCCGAGTCGCGATCCACCCCTAACGTCAGTTGCGTCAGGTCGTTTGACCCGATCGAAAACCCATCGAATATTTCCGCGAATTGATCGGCCAGAATCACATTACTGGGAATTTCACACATTACGTAGATTTCCAGCCCGTCCTCGCCGCGGACCAGACCGTTTCGCGCTAGTTCCGCTTGGACCTTCTGGCCCTCTTCGATCGTTCGGCAAAATGGAATCATCAATTTGACGTTGCGAAGCCCCATTTCATGCCTGACCCGATGGACGGCCTTGCATTCAAGCGCGAACGCACTCTTGAAACTATCGTGATAGTAACGCGACGCGCCGCGAAAACCGATCATCGGATTTTCTTCTTTGGGTTCGTACTTCGCTCCGCCGATCAGATTGGCGTATTCGTTCGTCTTAAAGTCGCTCATCCGAACGATGACGTCTTTGGGATAAAACGCAGCCGCGATCATTGCGATTCCCTCGGACAAACGATCGACAAAAAACTGAGGTTTGTCTGTGTACCCTTCGGTCGCCTGATCGACGGCGAAACGTGTGGTTTCATCCAGGTTGTCGTAATCCAGTAGCGCCTGCGGGTGAACTTTGACATAGTTGGAAATGATAAACTCCTCGCGTGCCAGCCCCACACCATCGTTGGGAATCGCGGCAAGCGCAAACGCCTCGTCGGGCGTCGCGACGTTCATCATGATTTTCGTTTTGGGACGGCCGATCGCCCCTAAATCAATGGATTCGATTTCGAAAGCCAAATTACCCTCGTACACAACACCGGTATCGCCAGCGGCGCAACTGATCGTCACGATTTGGCCGTCTCGCAATCGTTCGGTTGCCTGTCCTGTGCCGACGATTGCCGGAAGACCTAATTCTCGGCTGACGATCGCCGCGTGACAGGTTCGCCCACCACGGTTGGTGATGATCCCCGCGGCCCGCTTCATCACGGGTTCCCAGTCGGGGTCGGTCTTGTCGGTCACCAAGATTTCACCGTCATTGAACTTTGACAAACCGTCCACGTCACGAATCAGACGCACCGGTCCGGCGGCAATCTTCTCTCCGACCGATCGGCCTTCCAACAGCTTCGGACCACTTTCGGTCAAATGGTATCGTTCCAGCGTATTGGCGGCGCGGCGTGATTGTACCGTCTCGGGTCGCGCCTGGACGATAAACAACTCGCCGGTTCGACCGTCTTTGGCCCATTCCATATCCATCGGGCAAAACGAACCGCGTCGGCCCGAATAGTGGTCTTCGATCTCGCAGGCCCAGCGTGCTAGTTGCAAAATGTCGTCGTCGCCGAGCGCAAAACGCTTCGCCTGATCCGCGGAGACAGGCACATTTTTGACCATCTTGCTGCCTCCGATGTCGTAGATCATTTTGATCGCCTTGGATCCGAGCGTTCGCTTCAAAATGGGCCGACACCCCTGGCGAAGCGTCGGTTTAAACACGTAGTACTCGTCCGGGTTCACGCTGCCTTGCACAACGTTTTCCCCCAGCCCATAGGCCGCATTGATTAATACGGCGTCGCGGAAACCGGTTTCGGTATCGATTGAAAACATCACGCCCGAAGACGCCAAATCCGATCGGACCATTCGCTGGATTCCGATCGACAAGGCCACTTGCGTGTGATCAAACCCCTGGTGGGCTCGATACGAGATCGCACGGTCGGTGTATAGCGATGCAAAACAGCGGCGGCATGCGTCCAACAACGTTGCCTGCCCGCGCACGTTCAAATACGTCTCTTGCTGGCCCGCGAAACTTGCGTCGGGCAAATCTTCCGCCGTCGCACTGCTGCGGACCGCGACGTCGGCCAGTTCCCCACTCTCGGTACATAAATCGTGATAGGCCTGGACGATCGCATGCGATAAACCGTCGGACAACGGTGTATCCAAAATCATGTGACGAATCATTTTGCCGTGGTGCTGCAGCGAACCGACGTCGGCAAAATTAATTCCGCTTAACAACTGCTGGATCTTTTCGTCCAACCCCGTTTCACTCAAATGGCGTCGATACGCCGACGCGGTCGTTGCAAATCCGTTGGGAATTCGAACGCCGCGAGGAGTGAGTTGTTGGTACATCTCGCCGAGCGAGGCGTTTTTTCCGCCGACGACGCCAACGTCGGCCATCCCCACCTGGCCAAACCAACGGATGTCGTCTGTGGCGGTCTGTGCTGCGGAGGTCATTTTAAATTCTCGTGATCAAGTGAAGCATTTCCATTGGGTCGTGATTGATTGACCAATGCAAGGCGCATGCCGCATTCCAAGGCTCGAAAAAGCAGAGTGATGTGGGCGAATCGGCGCGCCACCACCAAAAAAGCATGCGCGATATGAATCAATCGCCTGAGTCGCTCAATCAACCGGTGTCTCTTGGCGAAACCGATTGACTTCGGCCGTCAAGTCAATGCCGACCGGGCACCAAGTGATACAGCGCCCACAACCAACACATCCCGAGGTCCCAAACTGGTCGTGCCAAGTTGCAAATTTGTGCGTCAGCCATTGTCGATAACGGCTTCGCACGTCGGGTCGCGCGGTGCCACCACAGGTGTAGCTCAATTCGGGATTGAAACAAGAATCCCAATGCCGCACGCGATCGACCTGGGTTTGATCCAAATCGGCAACTTCTTCCACCGTCGAGCAAAAACACGTCGGGCAAACCATTGTGCAGTTGGTACACGACAGGCACCGACGGGCAACGTCATCCCAAGCCGGGTGTTCCAAATTTTCCATCAACAGCGCCGCGACACCATCAGCGTCAAAATGTTTTGCCAGCGACGCCTCGGTCGCGGCAATCTGTTTCTCACCTGCATCGCGTTGCCGTGATGTCGAGGGTTGACAATCCAGATCGGCCAATAAGTTGCCCCCCCGGTCACTCCCTGCGCGCACGACAAAACCATCGTCCAACTCGGTCATCACCAAGTCGAATCCGGATTCAGATCGGGGACCGGTTCCCATCGATTTGCAGAAACAGGTTGCCGAGGTTTTGGAACATTCGACAACGATGATCAGTGACTGTTCGCGTAGTCGCTTGTACAGAGGATCGACAAATTCGTCACCCGTGAACACGCGATCCTGGATTTCAATGCCCGCCAAATCACAGGCGCGAACGCCAAGGAAGGCATAACGTGGCAATTCTTCCGTCGATTCGGTGAAATGCCATCCGTCTTGGTCCAAACGCGCGCCGCCGATCGAAGCTTTGGGGGGAAAGAGATACTTTTTCCACGAACTTGGACCGACATTGAAGTCGAATTGCCGACTGCCACCGGCGTTCTCGATCCGATAAACGGCCGGTTCCTGACGATCAATCCATCCGCCAGGCAATGCCTTGGCATCGCGAAGGCTTTCTAAAACGATGGCGTCCTGGCGAATGGTGGGGCCGATCACGTCGTAGCCGGATTCGCATAACAGATCGATTAGCGATTGCAATCGATGTCTAGGCAAAAACACCGTGTCGGTAAATTCCATCGTTCATCCCGTACAAACGCCGCGTCAACAGAAACGATTGAAAACTCGATGCAACTCTCGTGCCCCACGGATTCAATTCTTGGGGGTCGTCGCCGTATTGTCCCATTCCGCACGAGCGTGACAATAGGCACACTGTAAATGACGGAGTGCGCTTAACGCACGGAAACTTTAATTGGCACGATTCATGCATCTCAGATTTGAAAACTGACCCAAAGGTTATTGCCATGCAACGATTCAAGAAAATTCTCGTCTATGTTGGAACGAATGATCCCCTAGCGGCGATCAAGCGGGCTTTTGAGATTGCGACTGAAAACAAAGCGACGGTGACTTTGATGGATGTCGTCAAACCATTGCCAACGGCGATCGGCATCCTGACCGATGTCGCAACCCCGGAAGAAATGGAAAAGTTGCTGATTGCCGACCGTGTCGAAAAGTTGAAGGAGTTGGCCGACACCTATTCTCGGGACAGTATCTCCGTCGATGTGGTCGTCAGTTGCGGTGATCCCGCACAAGAAATCACCAAACGGGTGATCGTCGGCGATTATGATTTGGTCATCAAGACTGCCGACGGACTTTCGGCGAGTGGTCGGCTGTTCGGCAGCATCGCGCGCAGCCTGTTGCGCATCTGCCCGTGCCCGGTTTGGACATTGAAACCCCAGGTCCACGGCGAGTTTGACCAGGTATTGGCGGCAATTGATATCGATGCCGAAGACGATGAACATCGGAAACTGAATAAGGACATTTTAGAACTGGCCTATTCGATTGCCGAACGCGATCATGCACAATTGCATGTCGTCAGTGTTTGGGACCTGTGGATGGAACAATCCCTGCGCCGACGCGCCGGCGACGCGGAAGTCGACGCCGCCCTGGCCAGCCGCCAGGCCAAGGTTCGCAAAGACCTGGATGCCGTTTTGCAAGTTCCGTTTGCCGACACCAGCCAGATCAAAGTGCACCTCCATCGCGGTAAAGCGTCTGAGACCATTTTGGCTGTGGCGGAAAAGGTGGAAGCAGACTTGATCGTGATGGGGACGGTATGTCGCTCTGGGGTCGCCGGATTCCTGATCGGGAACACCGCCGAGAATTTGCTGTCCGACGTCACGTGTTCGGTATTGGCCATCAAACCAGACGGGTTCGAATCACCGGTTCAAGTCAACGCGGACGATCCGTCGGCCAGACCCCAAATGTTGCCGATCATTTAAAGGGACGACGCGTCGAATGTTCGGCGTGTGTCGGAGGATTTTGAAACACGCCATCACACCAATAGAGCAGGCAAATGGACGACTCCAATGCCACAACCGTTGTAAATGATCAATCGTTCCGGCGACTGATTGAAGGACTTTCTCGACCAGACGCCTATCCTGAGATCGAGGTGGAATCGGTTGAAGTTCATCAGACTCACATTTCATGGGTCTTTCTTGTCGGCGAGTATGCGTACAAGATCAAAAAACCGATTCGCACCCACTTCTTGGATTACTCGACACTTGAGAAACGCAAGTTTTACTGCGAAGAAGAGGTGCGTTTGGACCAACGATACGCCGCCGAGATTTATTTGGGTGTTGTCCCGGTGACGATGCATGATGGTCGCCCGGTCGTCGAAGGAAAAGGAGTGCCCGTCGAATACGCCGTCAAGATGCGACGTTTTCCCCAGTCGGCTCTATTGAGTAAGCAAATGCAAGCCGGCACGCTGACCAGCGACGAAGTCGATGCGCTTGCGATTCGAGTCGCCGAATTCCATCAGTCTGCTACCCATTTGGATTCTCATCTTGATCCTGGACGTCTCGGATCGGTTGATCGGATTGAAAAAAATGCGATCGAAAACCTGAGTGACCTGCATGAATCCGTTCGAGGTGAAGCGGCCAAGACGATCCAGGTCCTGACGAGTTGGACGCACCATTACTTCGAAAAGTACCGACGCGTTTTTTCACAGCGTGTTGCAAACGGATTCATTCGCGAATGCCACGGTGACATGCATCTGGAGAATATCGTCCAGTGGAACGGTCGGCTGATTCCATTTGACGGAATTGAGTTCAATGATGAATTCCGCTGGATCGATGTCATCAGTGATGCCGCGTTCGTTGCCATGGACTTTGCCGCGCGCGGTCGATTGGATCATTGCCGCAGGTTCATCAATGCGTATTTAGATGCGACGGGAGATCACGCGTCGTTAGCGGTATTGCGGTGGTACCTGGTTTATCGCTCGCTGGTTCGTGCCAAGGTCGCTGCCATCCGTGCGTCTCAACCTCACCTGACCGATTCCCAGCGTCAATCCGCGATGGCCGATTGTGAACAGCACGTGGAATTGGCCTACCGTTTCTCGCTGAAAGACAAGCCGGCTTTGTGGATCACCCACGGATTTAGCGGCAGCGGCAAAACAACGGCCAGCGAGATTGTCGTCGAACGTTGCGGCGCGATCCGATTGCGCAGCGACGTCGAGCGGAAACGGCACTTTGGCCTCGTCCCCACCGAGCGACCGCCGGCTGGAAAAACGCAGACGCTGTACGATGAACACGCCACCCAAGCAACCTACGCCAGGCTGCGACGAATGGCACGCTGTATCATGCGTTCAGGATATCCCGTCATCGTTGACGCGACATTTTTGCGACACAGCCAGCGGAAGATGTTCCAATCGCTGGCTCAACGCGAAGAAGCGACTTTTAAAATTTTGGATTGCCATGCGAGCGAACAAACGCTTCGCCAACGGATCGCAGATCGGATGGTGCGCGACAACGATGCTTCGGATGCCGATCTGGCAGTGCTGGAGCGGCAACTGGCAGCGCACGAGCCGCTAGACGAACAGGAACAAGAACTCGTCTGCCTTGTGCCCGACGCGTCCACCGCGATCGAACACCACGTTTGATCGCGATCACCGACTCTGGTTTCTTGCGTTTCTACGGATTGGACCTTCCCTTTATTGATTGATCGTCATGAGCATCGACCTTACCACCAATTATGGCGGCCTGACACTATGTTCCCCTTTGATCGTCGGTGCATGTCCGCTGAATTCCCAAGAACCAATGCGTGTGGCAATCGCAACAGCCGGTGCCGGTGCGATCGTGTTGCCATCTTTGTTCCAGGAAGAAGTATTGCGATGGAACCAAAAAACGGGGCGACACTTAACCGACGCCGAATCCCGATTACTTGAGTCGTCAACGCGCCGTTCGGCGACCAACGGATTCACCGACGCCGAATCCTATCTATCGCTGGTTCGCCAGGCGTGCGCGTCATCCGCCATTCCGATCATCCCCAGTCTGAACGGTGCGTCGGTAAGCCAATGGGTTGACTTTGCAGCCGAGATTCAAAACGCGGGTGCCGCCGGAATCGAATTGAATATCCATCGGAACTCGCCGGAGCAATATGGCAGCGCCAGAGAGATCGAAGACTCGATCGTCGAGGCGGTTGCAACATTGGATGAATCCATTTCCATCCCGTTGTTCGTTAAACTGGATCGTGAATTTACCAGCATGAGCCACTTGGCCACCCGACTGCTCTCGGGAACTCAAGGGCTTGTCCTGTACGGGAGGGCACCTGATATTGATATCGCCCTGGATGACTTGGCGATCCACGTCAATTGGAGCTTGACCCCGCCTGGATCGATCACCACGACTCTGGCTTCCATCATGCGCGTGCATGCCTATTGCCCGGCAATTTCACTTGCAGCCAGCGGAGGCATCAGCAGCTCCAGCGATGTGATCAAGGCATTACTGGCGGGCGCAGACGTTGCCATGGTCACCTCCGCCGTCTATCGCGAAGGCCCCGATGTGATCCGAACCTATCTGGATGGTTTAAGAGTGTTCCTGGAACGACATCACATCCAGTCGGTCCGAGATCTACGCGCCCAACGCCCGATCGAATTCTCCAGCGAAGACCAACGTCGCAGCTATAAACAAGCGTTGACGTCCAAGTTATCCGCCGAAGAAACGCAAACAGCAACACCGACCATCATTGGCGACCGCTTCGGCCACCCGAGCTGAACATTGCCCCAGCACTCGGAGTTTGTCCGACCGCGACCGCCAACCACTGGCGGTCGCCGTCGAATCGTGATTCTTTTGCGTACGACGAACTTCCAGTCCGTCGACACAGGCCGGTTTTAGGTTTTCGCGGTTTGCACGCGTCCTGCATGCAAACCGTTTTCACATTGTGAGATGAATACACATCGTTTCGATGACGACAGCTCAATCTTCGTAGAATTTCTTGTCGCCCAGGCAACGCGACATTCGGCCCTACGAGCAATTCAGGATCGAAGTAAAGCGTCGCCATTTCGGCCTGCCCTGCTGGCGACCGTTCACGGCGGTGTCGAACAACGGGACGGGAATGGGGGGAGTGGGAAGTGAAAGCAATCCGGGCTAGAATTCCCTCTCACATGGGCCGGTAGCTCAGTCGGTTAGAGCAGGGCACTCATAATGCCTTGGTCGCGGGTTCAAGTCCTGCCCGGCCTATTTTTTGGTCATCGTCACAATCAAGATCCGACGGATCAGTCCAATCTTTCGGATCGGACTGATCTGGTTGGGATTCTCCCGAGAGACGCCCGTTGGCAGCGCGGCGCCGGCGTTCTTGCTAGCAGCGAACTTGGCCTAACTTTCGCGGCGATTGGGCACTGCCGGTTGGTCTTACGGGCTTCCAGGGGTAAATTGCAGGGCATGGATGCCACAGCCAAAAAACTACCGACGATTCGCCAATTGCCGCCCAATTTGATCAACCAGATCGCCGCCGGCGAGGTGATCGAGCGACCTTCTTCGGTCGTCAAAGAATTATTGGAAAACAGCGTCGACGCCCGGGCCACGCGAATCGAGGTTTCCATCGTTGGAGGCGGCACGGAATTGATTCGGATCAGCGACAACGGTTGCGGGATGACGGCCGATCAATTGCCGCTTGCGCTGGCCAGCCACGCGACCAGCAAACTGCCAACCGATGAAGACCTGTTTCATGTCCGCACGCTCGGCTTCCGCGGCGAGGCATTGGCATCGATCGGCAGCGTGTCCCAGTTGACCATCCGCAGTCGCACCGACGGTGATGACGCGGGAAATGAAATTCAAGTCCGCGGCGGCGTCGTTGAAGCGCCTCAACCTTGCGGCTGTCCGGTCGGGACGGTCATGGAAGTCCGAAATCTGTTTTTCAACACTCCGGTTCGACACCGATTTTTGAAGACCGCGCAAACGGAAAAGGGTCACATCGTCGAAGCGTTCACTCGGATCGCACTTGCCAATTCACAAATCCATTTTGTGCTGAACAACAACGACAAACCGCTTTACGATTTGCCGGTGACGGAGCGTTGGAGTGATCGCATCGCGGCGTTCTTTGGCGGCGAGATCGCTGACGGATTGATCCCGATCAACAGCGATGACTCCCAGATCCAAGTCCAAGGTTATGTTTGTGACCCGTCGGTCAGTCGCGGCAACTCGCGAATGCAATACTTGTTTTTGAACGGCCGACACATTCGCGACCGTTCACTGCAACATGCGTTGGGCGAGGCCTATCGTGGATTGCTGATGGTCGGCCGTCATCCGGTTTGTTTTCTGCGGATGAAGATGCCGCCGGAATTGATTGACGTCAACGTGCATCCGACGAAATTGGAGGTCCGCTTCACCGACGGCGGGCGTGTTTACAGTCGACTGCTGCAAACGCTTCGTCACCATTTTTTGACAACCGACATGACTCATCGGGTCGGTCCCGCGCCGGTCTCGCGCGACGCCGATTTGACGCCGGTCCCAAAGAGTGAACTGGGCATGCCCGTCCGCGCCGAACAAGCACATCGCCAAAGCGTCATCCAGTGGGCCAGAACCGGTAACAGTCCCGAAGACGTGTTTGTGTCGTCGGCCGCCAGTGGCGGCACCTTCTCGGATGGCAACTACTCCCGCGGCGGGCAAGTGGGCAGCGGGCAATCGGGTGGCGGGCAGCCGGCTGCCGCGACGCGTTCGCTGCCGTCGTTCGGCAGCGTGCCGAGTTTTCAACCCTTCCCCGGCGGCGGACAACCGGCGGGAATCAGCAACACCGGCGTGGCCCCGAACGGTTCCGCGATCGATTCCCGTGACGACTTGCAAGACGTTGCGCCCTGGGACGCAGATCCGGCCGGCACATCGGAGCCATCAACCCAGACGCCTTCGATCAACACGCCGAGTGTTTGTTACCTTGGATTCCAGGTTCACAATCGTTATCTGGTCACTCAGGACGAAAAGGGGATGGTCGTCATCGACCAACATGCACTTCATGAGCGAGTTTTGTACGAACGCGTCAAAACGAAAGTCCTTGAAAGCGGACAATCCCTTGAGTCACAGGGGTTGCTGGTGCCCGAGCCGGTGTCGATGACCGCCGCCGAACGGACCGCCGTGCTGGACCACAAAGACACACTCGCGCAAATCGGAATGGAGGTCGAAGAATTTGGTGGCGAGACGATCGTCATCCGCTCCTATCCGGCGATTCTAAAAAAGACACCGCCCGCGGAGATGTTGCGAACATTGATGGAGTCGGTTTTGGGCGGCGGGAAAAAGCCGGAACCGATCGAATTGCTCAATCATCTGTTGTCGACCATCGCGTGCAAGGCGGCGGTCA
>JAGQPO010000280.1 GCA_020426665.1 Planctomycetales bacterium | reverse complement strand
CTTGGTTGATCCGGAACAGAAGGCGGCGGCAACCGTCCCTCCGTCCGTCAAGGAACAGATTCGTGATGATGTGACGCGCTCAATCCGCTCGACGCGTCCGCAGCGTCAGCCAGACGGCGGCCCCGAGTTAAATGCCTATGCGGCTGCTTCGTTGACCGCACGGTTGCTGGGTTTCCAGGGCCGACGCGAAGTGATTGATGCGGCCTGTTCTTCATCGCTGATCGCATTGCACCATGCCGCGACTGCGATCAACAATGATCGATTGGATTTGGCGATCGTCGGCGGTGCGACGTACAACAACGTCGATAACTTGGCATTGTTCTCTCAGACCGGCGCATGCAGCGCGTCGGGCTCGTATCCATTTGATTCACGCGCCAGCGGATTGGTCAGCAGCGAAGGTTATGTTGCCGTGCTGATCGCGCGTCGCTCTCTGGCAACCTCCGCGGGATTGCCGATTCTGGCGACACTGCGAGGTGTTGGGATTTCATCCGATGGCAAAGGTAAAGGTCTTTGGGCACCGCGCAGCGAAGGGCAACAACTGGCAATGCGGCGAGCGATCGACGATGCGCCGCCGCTTCAAATTGATTATCTGGAGTGTCATGCAACCAGTACACAGATCGGTGACGCGACGGAACTGGAAAGCTTGGACGCACTGCTCCGGAAAAACCGCGACGGCCAGCTTCTGATCGGCAGCGTCAAAAGCAATCTCGGCCATCTGCTTGAAGCGGCGGGCTTGGTCGGATTGGTGAAGTGTTTGATCGCGATGCGGCGTGGCGAGATTCCCCCATCGATTAATTTCAAAACGCCGACAAAGTCTTTCGACTGGCAACAGGCTTCATTGCGTGTCGTCGATTCCGTCCAGCCGTGGCCGACGCGTGAACCGAAACGTCAACACCTTGGCGTCGCAGCCGTCAACGCTTTTGGTATCGGCGGGCTCAATGCGCACGCCGTGATTGGTCAGTCAACCAACCGGAATCGTACGTCGACAGGCGGCAAAGTTCGCGTCGCCAACAACGTCCCACCAACCCAGCCGATTGCAATCGTCGGACGTGGGCTTGTTTTGCCCGGCGCGGCAAACGTGGCGGAATTCGCGGCGCTGCTTGACAGTGAAGTTTGCCATCTTCAAGATCCGCCGGTCGGTCGATGGCCCATTGAACCAGCCGCCGCGCGCGGCGATGTTCCGAAGTTGATCGGATTGGATGCCGTCGACCGGCCCTACCACGTGCCTCACGCGATGGGCGGTTACATCCATGGATTCAAGTTCGACGCGCAATCGTATCGGATTCCACCAAAGGTTGTCCGCAACGCCAACCCCGCCCAATTGATGTTGATCGAATCGGTTCGACAAGCGATCGATGAATTGGATGGAGGACAATGGTCGATCGATCGCCGTCGTTGTGGCGTGACGATCGGAACCATGTTCGGAGGGCAGTTCAGTAACGAGTTGCAAATCGGCTTGCGGCTGCCGGAGATTTGTCTTCATCTCACCCGATCGGCGATTTCCCGAGGCGTCTCACCGGACGTTGCCGCTGCTTGGGCCGAGGCCTATCGACGCGCGGTGCTGTCGGCCTATCCGGCGCTGCTGGATGAGACAGGTGGATTCACGGCCAGCACGCTCGCATCGCGTATCTCGCGAACTTTTGATCTGATGGGTGGGGCATGTGCGGTAGACGCCGACGATGCATCCAGCAGCCTGGCGATTCTGACGGCGGCGGAACAATTGTCGGCCGGACAGGTGGACACTGTCATCTGTGGGACGGCGCAACGCTCGATCGACCTGGTCGCCCTGGAACAATTGTATCGGAACGACCGCCTTGCCCGGACGCCAATGGTCGAAGAACTGATCCGCGATCCGTCAAAGATCTTTCCAGCCGAAGGTGTCGCAATCATTGTGTTGCAGCGACTTTCGGATGCGAAAAAGTCGAATCGTCGCATCCTGGGAACGATACACTGCCTCGGTGAATCATTTGTCTCTGACGTCAAATCAGCACGGGTTCTCGCCGCCCGTCAAAGCGACGACTCGGACCATTACCCGTCCACCCAAATTGTTCGGCAAATCGGTCACCTCGGTGGTGGTCATGGCTTGGTTCAATCGATTGCGGCGACGATCGCGGTCGAGCGGCACCAGCGAGCTGGGAAGTCGACGATTGTGGAAACAGCCGCCGACGGTTATCAAATCCGTTTTAACGTTGGCTCGGAAAACCAACCGATTCATCACCAATCTGTCACGGCCACACCCAACCAAGCCACAACGCCCGACCACGCCACAACAACTCGTCCATCCAAATTCACCAATCATCCTGCAGTGATCCCTCCCGTCGAACAGAACGACTCCGTGCTTTCCGTCCGATTGCACGCTCCGAGTGCCGGCGAATTGTCGGCGGAAATTCAGCGGATGTTGCGCGATGGTTTTGACGAATCACCGGCGCGAACCCCCGTCGATTCATGCCACGCCATTATCGTTGGTGCCGGCCGCGACGAACTCCACTCTGCGGCGAAGGCTTTGTTAGACGGACCACTTGCCAGTGGGCAAAGTGGTACGGCAGCCAAACATGCCGCATTGGTCAAACTGAATGATGTGGCCGGTGATCGGATTGCTTGGACTTTCCCCGGACAGGGTTCACAGTACTCGGCCGTCCCGCGAACGTTCCAATGGGATCCCGACTGTCAACAATCCATCGACTCGTTTGACGCCCAACTTAAATCTTTGGGTCTGGAACCGGTCGGTCATCGGCTTGATGATCCCGATCGCCAGCTGGGTCGCGATGTCTGGTGGACCCAGGCATGGCTGTTGGCAACCGGTACGGCGTTGACGGATTCGTTGTTGAGGCGCGGCATGCGTCCCGACGTTGTTCTGGGCCACAGCTTTGGTGAGTGTACCGCCGCATGGGCCGCGGGCGTAATGTCGATCCGCGGCGCAATTGAATTTGCCAAGTCGCGAAGTGATGCGGTAACAATCCATGGCGGACCAAACGGTGAATTGTTGTCCGTGCGATCGGAACCGTCGTTGGTTCATTCGATCCTGCGCCGACACGACACCCCCTGTGTCGTGACGCACCATAACTCGCCAAACCAAACCGTCATTGCCGGCTCCCCCGGTGACATCGACCAGGCAAAACGACACCTGTCCGCGGTCGGCATCGCGTCGGTTGTCATTGCGGTTCCCGCCGCTTTCCATACGCCGAACATGACGGCGGCCCGCGATGTCTTGGCGGCACGCCAGTCCGGTGCAATCATGCGACCGCCCAGATTCGGATTCCTGTCGGCCACGCAGAATCGCTACCTTGCCGAACCGGAAGACGTCAAATCGAACCTGATTAAACAATTGGTCCAACCGGTCGGCTTCTGCGGTGCCGTCCAGCGGTTGGTTTCGGATGGATGTGGACTATTGATCGAAGTCGGACCGGGCAACGTGCTCACTCGGTTGTCTTCGGCATCAGTAAACGGGCGTGCGATCTGTCTAAGCGCCGATGATCCCCAATTAAACATCGCTTGCTGTCGCCGGCTGATCGATTTAGCAAGCGAGTTGTTTTCAGGATCCCCGGTCCAATCGCCCGAAACCGCCGGCACCAAATTGGCGTCGTCTGAATCATTGGAAGACACCGTCCTAAGCTCCGACGCGGTCCATTCACCGTCAAAGACCCGACGTTTCAGCGTCGTTGACGTCACACGGCGTGGCCGGCGCGGCGAATCGTCGGTCGAATATACAAGTGTTACAAACCATTCGTCTTCGCGCACTACGCCGTCACCGATACACGAGGTGGAGAGACGAAACGGCGGATTCAAACAAACATCCGCTTCGGCCAAGCCCGCAATGTCACAATCGCAGTCGACTGTTGCGCTGGCGGATGCCGGACCATCAAAGCCCGGCATGGGAAAACCACTGTCGAATCATGCAAATGCGATCACCACGAACCCCGCCAATTCGGCCGAAGCGGCAAAGAGGTTTCTGTTCGATTTGGTCGTCGACCTGACCGGTTATGAACCTGAAATCATCGACTTTGATGCGGACTTGGAAGCCGAATTAGGTGTCGACAGCATCAAGAAGGCGCAGCTGATCGGAGAGCTGGTCCAGTGGGCCGGCCTGAATTTGACCACACAGGATGTCAAGCTTGCCGACTATCAGTCGATGTCCGATATCCTGGCGCTGGTGCCTGGTGATTCGCATGTGGCAGACGCACAAGATCATTGCCTGGATGATGATAATGCTCTCCAGCCGCCTCGTGCTGTAACGGTCCGCCAGGCGACCGTTGCGGAAACGCCTGAAGTTGACGCCGATGCATTGCGACGATTGATGATTGATCTGTTGGTCGATCAAACGGGTTACGACGAAGACATCATCGACATGGATGCCGATTTAGAATCGGAGCTCGGTGTGGACAGTATCAAACGCGCACAATTGTTCGGCGAACTGGAACAACAGTTCGACCTGCCGCCGATTCAGCAAACGGATTTGAAATTCGCGGATTTCCCGACGCTCGCTTCGATCCATGATTTCATCATGGATCAGGCCGCAACGCGTAAAAAAAAAAGCCCGACTTCGTTAACTGATGTGTTCTGCCCGGATGTTCCGGGCAACGGGACACATCGTTTCACACTCGGTCTGCGGCGCGCCGATCGATTGCCCGGGATGCCCGACGCTCCTTCGTTCCATGGATCTGCGTTGGTGGTCGGAGACAACTCGATTGCCGATGCGATCGTTTGTCGACTGAAACGATCCGGTGTTCCAGTGGACCATTTACGTCGCCCCCAACTCGGCTCCATTGATGCGGCGCTCGACGCAATGTGGACAGACGACGCGTCGCAGCACCTGTTTATTACAACACCCCACGATTCGGACGCCTGTTGGTCGGTTGACGATTGGAGTTCGTTCTCCGCTCGACGCGATCAGGCGTTACAGGTTCCCTATCGAATTTGCCAGCGATGGATGCAACGTGTGATCGATGACGGCGTGATGGATCGGTCCAGCATGGTCACGGTCGTACGTGGCGGCGGCAACTTTGGGTTGGATGATGCGAGTCAAGTTTTGCCCCCTTCATCATCTCACGCTGCGGTTCATGTGAATCCGCCGGCGCGCTCGAACGAATCCGGTGCAATGGCCGGGCTCACCAAAGCGATGTTGATCGAAGCATGGATGCGTGGGTACCGCGACACGCCGATGTTGATTGTCGATGTGCCGGATGAACACAGTTTGTCTGGCGAATCGAACGCGGATCAAATCGTCGAAGGCATTTGGCGTGAACTTGCCGTCCCGTCGTACGACGAAGAGGTGATCGTCTCAGGTTCTTCACGGGCTGCGATTAAACCGTTGCATTCGCCGCTTTCCAGCAAAGACCTTTCAGAACCAGTTGCCAAAACTCGTTTTCCACTGACACGCGGCGGCAACTGGGTCATCGCCGGCGGTGGAAGAGGCATCACGGCGATGACGGCGATGGAACTTGCCGAGCGACACGATTTGACGCTTCAATTGTTGGGGATGGCGCCGCAACCGCGGATCGACCAAGCCACCAGAGAACATGCCATTGCCGACCGGGCCGACCTGCGTCGCAAGACGATGCGACGCGTTCAGTCCCAGGGTGAAAATCCCGTCAAGCATTGGCGCCAGTTCGAAAAGGCAATTGAAATCGACCTGACGTTGCAGGAATGTCGGCGCCGAGGAATCAACGCCAAATACCACAGCGTCGATATTTCCGATGCCGACGCGGTGCAACAGACGTTAGCGATGATTCGCAATGTCGATGGTCCCATCCGCGGAGTGATTCAAGGGGCAGGATCAGGCCAAGACGCACGGTTTGATCGCAAACGCCCCGACAAGGTCAACCAGTGTTTAAGCGCCAAAATTGACGGCACTGCCGCGCTCGCCCACGCAACTCGGAACGATCCGTTGGAATGGTTCATTGGATTCGGATCGATCAGCGGTCGGTTCGGTGCCAACGGACACACCGATTACTCAGCGGCGAACGATGCATTGGCAAAGATGATCGGCGATCTCGGACGCCGACGCGATCAAACCCGCTGTGTGACCTTTCATTGGCACGCCTGGGGTGACGTGGGAATGGCGACGAAGCCCGAAGCAAAGTTGGCGCTCGACATGATCGGAATGAAGTTCATGCCAGCCCAAGAAGGGCTGTTGCATTTTTTGAATGAAGTGGAACTCGGCGGCGACGCCGCCGAAGTTCTGATCACGGATCGGCGATACGTTCGCAAATTCTTTCCCTGTGGCGAAGACGATCGGCCGTTTGCAGCACCGTTGATCTTGCCAAACCGAAGACTCGATCAAGTCAGTTCTTCGGACCCATCTGACAACTATGCGGTCACACTGGATCCCACTCGTGATTTGTTTTTAAAAGAACATTTGGTTGCCGGTAAGCCTACGTTGCCGATGGTGATCGCCATCGAGATGATGGCCCAGGCCGCGAAATTGGACCACGGATGTGTGCCAACCGACGGGCCGCAAGTTTCAGCGATTACGGGGATTCGCGCGATCGCGCCACTGAAAGCAAACAGTGACGATGCATTTGCGATTGAACTGGTGCGTCAATCGTCGTCGTCCGCTGGCTCGACATGGTCACTGAATTGTGATCTCCGCCGCCGAGATGGTCGGATAGTCGAACCGGGACGCAAACATTTCGTCGCTGCGGTAGAATTTTCGGATCCTTTGGCAGCCCGAAAGACGTTGCCTGCGGAGCACCTCCGCGAGCTTCCGATCACTGAAAACCCGGTGGGTTATTTGCCGCCCGAATCGGCCGTCTATCATGGTCCGTCGCTGCGATGTCTGCGTTCGATCGGATTCGCCGTCGATCCGGCTTCGGATTCGATTCCGATCGCGATTGGGACCATCGTCGCCCCAAGTCCATCACATCTATGTGGCGAAGACCGACCGTTATCAGGATGGGTCACATCTCCCGCAACCATGGACGCGATGTTGTATGCCGCAGGAATGTTGGCCGGCTCTGTCGGAGGCCGCCCCAGTTTGCCGGTGTCGATCGACAAGATCTGGTTGGGACGATTACCCCAACCGGGCGAACCGTTGCGTGTGATCGTCAAGTGGTTGGTCGAGACCGAAGATCGATCTGGCGGCATTCTGTCCGTGATGCTTGTCGGCCAAAACGATGACCTGATTGCTAATTTGACCGGGTACCGAATCGGTTGGTTGGGCGGTTGAACCTCACAATTGGCACATTCGGTGCTTCAATTGCGACCCATTGGGATGCCCTCTGCGGGTGGTGTTCGCTGACGCCGTTGACGAACTAGAATGCGGCTCGCACCTGAGGTCGGGGGCGGGTCCCTGTTGAAACCGGCCTACCCCTTTTGAATCCATTCCTAGTTGTGAAATAGACACGGAAGCTGTGACGACCACTGATCTCACTGGGCGTCGAGCCCTTGTTACCGGAGCCAGTCGCGGAATTGGACGAGCGATATCGGTCGAATTGGCTCGTCGCGGGGCGTCGGTTGCCGTGAATTTCCTGAACTCCGAAGCACAGGCGATTCAAACCGCCGAGCAAGTCGACGCGTTGGGAGCCGACGTCATGCTTGTCAAGGCCGACGTGTCGTGCAAAGAAGATGTGACGGCGATGATCGGGCAGGTCACGGATCATTTCGGAGGCTTAGACATCGTCATCAGCAACGCGGCGGCGGGCGGTTTTCGCGACTTGATGCAACTGAGTCCGGTTAATTTCGAAGCCACTTTGCGGGTCAACACGTCGGCGGCGTTGTGGTTGGCACAGGCCGCCGCAGATGCCTTGTCGGCGTCACAGCACCAGGGCAAATTGATCGCCGTCAGCAGTCATGGTTCCCGGTGGGCCGTCCCCCACTACGGCGCTATCGGTGCTTCCAAAGCGGCGCTCGAAGCAATCATCAGACATCTGGCGCTCGAATTGGGTGACCGTGGAATCAATTTCAATTGTGTCCTGCCCGGAATCATTGCCACCGAAGCGATCGCAACAATGCCCGGCGCTGACGCGCTGATCGATGCGGCAAGTGATCGAATGATGATGGGTGACCGACAGCTTAACGAGCAAGATGTTGCCAACGTCGTCGCATTCCTGGCCAGTTCCGACAGCGACTTGATTCAGGGACAAACCATTGTCGTTGACGGCGGAGTCAGCATTCGTGTCTGATTCAGCGCGCATGACCGAGTCAGCGTGTATGCCCGAGTCAACTCGCTTGCCCAAGCCAACAGTATCTCCGTCATCGATTTCCACGACGGTCGTCGAAAGGTACTTCTCTCGCGACTCACACGGCACCGGGATGGTGTTCGATTTGACGCTCGAATTAGACGGACCGGTCGACGAAACAAGATTGTTCGACGCTTGGTCAAACATGCTGACCCGACACCCTCGATTGCACGCAACATTACACGGGACCGGACGGCGGCAATACTGGTCCGTGGATCCTGTCGACGCCGGCAAAAGTTTCCATGTCGTCGATTTGGAACCGCGCACCGATCCAACATCGGTACCCGGCCCGGATGTTCGCTCCGGAACAGGAGCATGTTTGTTGGTGTCCAGCAATTCTCAATACATCGCGCTGCGTTTTCGGTTCCATCACTGCGCGTGCGACGGCGTGGGAGCGGCTCGGGTCATCGGCGATTTTCTGGCCGAATTACACGGCCGCTGGGTACTGGGATCCGGTGTACAGGGATCCGGCACACAAGATCAAACATCCCAAGCAGCGCTGGAATCAACAACTCAATCGGCCAGTCGCATTCCCGATTTACGGAACACGTGGAAAACGATCCGAGGACGAAACGTGCGGGTTGGTAAACACGTGTTCGGCGCCGGTATGAACGAACCGGCAAACGCGATCGATACCCACTGTCCGGAACTGCGTCCCATCGCATCTGACACATGGGCGTTTGAGTTGGACGACAAGCTGTCGCAAAAATTGAGATCAAAACTTCGCCAGGCTCAAATCCCGCTGAACGACTACGCTGTCGCGGCGATCTCCAACGCCCTGGCCACGGTTTCTGCCCATTCGGCATCCCGAAAGACGCACGTGATGGTGATGAACCCGACTCAAATGCGCCGCTGGTCGGATCGGCGTAGTTCCGCAAACCACTTGGGATTCGCGTTCGTCCGGCGTCGTCACCAGGAGCTACAATTCAGCGATCCGGTGGGTGCGGAGCAAATATTGAATTCCGTACATCGGGAGATCCATGACGTTCGTACTTTAGGAATTGCCGGCGAATTGGCCTTCGGAATCGGCGCCGTGGAATCGATGCCCGGTGCATTGGCGATGATCGAACGGTTCGGATGGTTCACGCCGACGGCAAGCCTGACTTGTCTGTCCAGCATCCGATTTACGCGTCGGTATGGTTTTGTCGGTGGATCCAAAATTGACCAGAGCGAGATTCGACGCGTCAACATGGCCGCACCCCTTCAAGCCGGAGGGGAGTTGGCCGCAACGATCTGGGACCTGGGCGATCGTATCAGTTGGTCATTTCGATTCGCGGCACGGCATCCACGTGTTGTCGACGTGGCACGTTTAATGGCACTTTCAATTCAACATTTTTCCAAGTCTCTTACTGATTCTTCCTCCCAATCCGGCGTCTGATCGATGGACCAAAAACTGTTAAAATTCGCGACCATCGCATTGCTTGTTGGAGTGGTTGCTTTTCTCGGCTGGCACGCCTTCAAGAACAGCCAGGAATCGGATGCGTCGACAATCGATGTCGCTTCAAAACCGTCCGATCCGGATGCCGCGGCGAAACGGGCGGCGCTGGACAATGTTCAATTGGGGACGTTTGGACACTCCGGGGAATCGACAGAAGAATCACAAAGGTCCGATGGCAGTTCGAATTTTCAACGGGATGCGTTGACGTTGCGTGTCGGCGTGATCGGAGCGACACCGTCTCGCGATGAAGTCACGGCGATCATGCAGTTCCCCCACGATCGAACGGACGTCCGGCGGGCATACGCCGAGGCGCGCGATCGAGCGTGTCGACTGTTGGTCCCCGGCGTCGCGGTCTCGCCGCCGCTGACAAAGTTGCTTCTCAACCAGGCGGGCACCTTGGGGCGAACGACCGTGCTGGCGATCGGGTTGGAATATGATTCCACCGGGCCCAAGAAACTCCCAGCGGTGACGCGCGGCCAAGTTGTCAAGTATTTCGAAAAGCACCGTTTGGCGGTCCAACCGATGATTTATCACGATGCCAACGGACGTCCCTATTTCGGCACCGATTGCCAGGCGGCATTCTATGAACTTGCGAGACCCGGATTAACAGTTAACGCGGAAGCGATGATCGCTGTCGCCGTTGGACGGTTTCGCGCCTTGGGGATCGTGGGCGGCGCGGCAACCGAGGGCACGAGCGGTGACATCTTGGGACGTACGCTGGCCTTGGCATTCACGTTTGCGCAAAAAGACGAAACCATCACCGGGGCGTCGGACGCCGCGTTAACCGTAACGGAATTGCTGTTGCTGCACCTGTCACCGGATTGCACGGCGGACGATCCCGAGATTCAAGTTTTCGTCACCAGTGATCAACGTTCCAACTTACATCGATTGGAAACCCGCGGATTGAGATTAAATTCGCCCACACCAACGATTTCCGCAGACATTCAATTTAACAAAACGGTTTTAATGGGAATGTACCCGGCCGACCCGGTCGTCAGTGGAATTCGTTATCGTTCCTCGGGGATCTTGTCGATGGATACTATCAAACGACTGGGGAAGGCCGACGGCCAGCGTCCTGCCGTCAGCTTGACTGAAATCTTGGATCAGTTTGGAAAACTGGCCGACTCGGGATCTTCGATTTAACGATGACAGTTGATGAAATTGCAACCGAAGCGTTAGCGATCGAAGACCGACACAGTCGTGAAGCGTTTTTGCGTCAGGCATGTGGTGACGATAGCGGTCTAAGAAAAAAGGTTGACGATTTGCTGGTCGCCCTCGAAATGTCCGACGACGCCAGCTTTCTTTCTTCGGGTCTGTTCGGAAAACCAGCGCAAGCGGCCAATCAATCGGACCGATTTGAATTACGCAGCAAACACGCGATCGGTGGTCTGGGAGAAGTTTGGGTCGCATGGGACCGCCAGCTCGGTCGAGAAGTCGCGCTCAAGCAAATGCGCTCGGAATGGGTCAACAACCTGGACGCAGTAGCGAGATTCCGGCGCGAGGCGGAAATCACCGGCTACCTTGAACATCCCGGTGTCGTTCCCATTTATTCACTCGGCGACCAAGACGACGGACGCCCGTTTTACGCGATGCAATTCATTCGCGGACGGACGCTACAGCAGGTTGTCGAAGATCAATTCAACGTGCCTGCGACAGCCGACGATGACGCGGCGCGACGTTCCGGTTTGCGGTCCGGATTGTGGTACGAAACCGCCGCTCTCCGCAAAATGTTGGACCACTTTGTCGACGTTTGCCAGACCATCGATTACGCACACAGCATGGGTATCGTCCATCGGGACTTGAAACCCGCCAACATCATGTTGGGAACTTATGGCCAAACCTTGGTCGTTGATTGGGGACTGGCAAAGTGGCTTGATCGCAAAACCGCCGCAGATGAATTCGGAACCGTCGAGGATCATATCAGTCAACAGATCGATGCATCGTTATCGCTGGTCAGCCAATATGATTCTTCTGTCGACGAAACGCGTCAGGGCACAACCTTGGGAACCCCGCGTTTCATGAGCCCCGAACAGGCCGCCGGGAAGATCGATCAAATTGGTCCCGCCGCCGACGTGTACTGCTTGGGTGCGACGCTGTACTACATTCTTGCCGGTCAGGCTCCACATAGCGGCGAGTCGGATTTGCAGTCGACTTTCCAGCGCATCGTCCAAGGGCGATTTGATCCGCCCGTGAAGATCCGCTCGGAAATTCCGCGGCCGTTACAGGCGATCGTGCTGAAATCAATGGCGACCCAGATGCACGATCGCTACGTCTCCGCCGGCCGTCTTGCCGAAGATGTGCAAAGGTACTTGGCCGATCAACCCGTCAGCGTCTTTACCGATCCGCCGATCGAACGAATGTTACGGTGGACGCGAAACCACCGTGCGCTGACGGCCGCGATGGCGGTCGGGTTGCTACTGACGTTCCTGGGTTCCATTTCCGGATTACTGGTGCGACAGGAAATGCATCGGCGTGAAACCGAAGCCATACGGATCGAAGCCGAAAAGGAACGTGAGATACAGTTTCAGGCCGAAACCCGGCGGTTGGAAGCGGTTGCCGCGTCTCAAGCGGCAATCCAGCGTAGCGACGCGGCGCTGGACGATGGTCGATTTGCCGACGCCGCCGCGCTGGTTGGCGTCGCCATCGACCGTATGAAGACGCAGAAAACAATGGAAACGCAACGAGACTTGCTGGTCCAAAAACAACAACGTTTGGAACGGCTTGGCCGATTCGATTCGCTCCATCGGGTGGGCGAAGATTTTGACCACCTCGCCCGCGACAGCGAAGCCATTGTCCTGTTTCAAGCGTCGCTCGATGAGCTGGGTGTGTGGGACAGCAACACCTGGTGGGACGACCTACCCGACGATGACTTGACACCACTTCAACGCGATCGATTGCGATGG
>JAGQPO010000279.1 GCA_020426665.1 Planctomycetales bacterium | reverse complement strand
TTCTTATTTTCGTCCTGTTTGTCCTTCAGACCCACAGCGGCGACGCTGACGACCAGGGAGCACACGACACACAGGATCGTTGCCGTCACCAGCGTATTTACAGTTGAATCACGTTGTGACATAGCGTGCCATCCTCCGGCGTACGTTGGCGGAAACAACGAAGTAATCAATCAGCGGGGCGAACACGTTGCCGAACAAAATCGCCAACATGATGCCTTCAGGAAACGCCGGGTTAATACACCGAATCAACACCGTCATAAATCCAATCAGCCCACCATAAATCCATTTGCCCTTTTCAGTCATCGATGCACTGACCGGGTCGGTCGCCATGAAGACCAATCCGAACGCCAACCCGCCGACGACATAGTGCCAGTAAAACGGTACAGCCATCATCGGATTTGTTCCGGCGGTGACACCGTTTAGCAACAGTGAAGTCGCCGCAACGCCGCCCAACACACCGGCCATGATTTTCCAGGAACCGATTCCAGCGCCGATCAGAATCACCGCACCGATCAAGCACATCAGTGTGCTGGTTTCACCGATACAGCCCTGGATGTTTCCAAAAAACGCGTCGGTCCACTTGATCGGCTGCGTCCAAGTCACCGGGTCCGCGACACCAAATGCATAGTTGACGGATTCCAGTGAAGCCATCGCCGGGTTTGTTTCACGAGTCGGATCCGGAGTCGAAACGGCCATTTGGCCCAGTGCCGTCGCACCGCTAAATCCGTCGACAGCCGTCCAGACCTTGTCGCCGCTGATTTCACCGGCGTGGGCAAAGTACAAAAATGCACGACTGGACAATGCGACATTCAAGAAGTTCCGTCCCGTTCCGCCAAAGACCTCTTTGGCAACAATCACTCCAAACGCGATTCCCACTGCGACCTGCCACAACGGGATCGATGCCGGCAAGGTCAGCGGGAACAACAATCCGGTGACCAGGAAACCTTCATTGATTTCGTGGCCCCGCAGGACGCTGAAGATCATTTCGATGTGGCCGCCGACGAACATGCAAACGATGTAAATCGGCAGGAAGAAAATGGCTCCCAGCACCATACAGTCGGCGACGTTGCTCGCGTCGTTGGTGAATCCGATGGCGTTGTGAATCGTGTAATGCCAATCACCGACGTATTTTTCTCCGGCTTCGGCCGCACGTTGGATCGCAGAGTTCGCTTGATAGCCAACATTCCACATTCCAAAGAGCGTCGCGGGCACCAGGGCCAACACAACGGTGATCATCATTCGCTTGAGATCGATGTTGTCACGCACGTGAGTTTGCCCGTGTGTGACTTCGCCCGGAGTGTACAAAAACGTATCGATCGATTCGTACACCGGATACGCGATCTGCAGCGGTCCGCCCTTATCAAAGAGCGGATGGACTTTGTCCAGAGCAGCGCGGAGTGCTTTCATTGGTCAGTCTTGCCCGATATCGGATTTCTCTGAGAGGTTTGAATCGGCCTGGCGCCGTGCCGGGATGATTCGAAGTTTTTTTAGGTGACTCTGGTTTTGGCCCGCATCAACCTTCGCGTTCGATC
This sequence comes from Planctomycetales bacterium, assembly GCA_020426665.1. GTDB lineage: Bacteria > Planctomycetota > Planctomycetia > Pirellulales > Pirellulaceae > Stieleria. Next base: position 1,848 of record JAGQPO010000279.1, on the reverse strand, counting down.
GTGCTCAAGTTCTCGCGAAGCAACGAGCCGTATTCATATTTGCCGGGACAGACGAAGGTGCATAACGCCAAATCCTCCTCCTCCAACTCCAACGCACCAAGCGCCTGAGCCTGGTCGGTGTCGCGGACAATCAATGCCCTCAGCAATTGCGTCGGCAAGATATCCAGCGGCATCACTTTTTCGTAAGTCCCCAGCGGAACCATCGCCCGTTCGCTGCCGCCAGTGCTGGTCGTGAATGCAAACTTTTGATTCGGCAGCATCGACGACGCGAACACGTTTGTCGTGCTGAACTTGTCAAAACCCGGTTTCTGCCAACCCAGGAATTCGCGTTCGTCACCTTCTTGTAGGATTGAAATCTGGGTGTGATAACGCCCCAGAAAATTGTGCGGCGCGACCGACTTGCGACCACAAAGGACCGAACCGGAAATCACTCGAACGTTAATCTTGGAGTCATATTCACCGGCGACCAATTGGCTGATGTCAGCACCGACGCGTGTTTCCAGCAATCTTGGCTTTTCAACCACCGGTCCGGCCAATGAGACGACGCGGCGGACATCCAATTTGCCAGTCGTTAACAGAGCTCCGATCGCGATCACATCTTGGTAGCCGATGTACCACACTTTTTTGTGCGGACCAACGGGATCCAGTTCGTGAATGTGGGTTCCGACCAGTCCGGCCGGGTGTGGACCGCCAAACTCCGTGACCGTCACACCCTGGACCGACGCGCCGGGAATCTCCGATCCGGGAGCCTTACAGACATGAACGGCACCTTCGGTCAACTTCGTGATCGCCGTCAATCCCAGGATAAACTGGTCTTTGCGATCCGCCATCGCTGTCGCGGGACAAGCGGCCAGCGGGTTGGTATCGATCGCCTGAACAAAGATCGAACTGGGTGACGAACCGGGCACCGGCACCTTGCCATACGGTCGCGTGCGAAAGGTCGGCCAAAGGCCGCTCTCTAATAACAATTCAGTCAGCGCCGCCTTGTCCATCGAAGTCGGATCAGCAATTTCGAATTTGACGCTGTCCGATTCGGCCGGCGACGGATTGACGTCGATTACAACCGCTTCAAATTTTCGTTTGGCACCGCGGATCACATCGGCGACCGTCCCGGCCGCGGGGGATGTGTAAATCACGCCCTCGGTTTTCTTGTCGCTGAAGAGTGGCTGCCCCAGCTTCACCTTGTCTCCCGGCGACACCAACATCGTTGGCTTCATGCCGATGTAATCGTCGCCAACCAAAGCTACCTGAGTAACCGGTCGTGCGACTTCGATATGCTGGGCTGGCGTGCCGAGGATCGGCAGATCCAATCCTTCTTTGATCGTGATCATAGGGTTTGAAAAAGGCGTAAACGTGCGCTGGGAGCTTTGGCAGACACCGGAGACTTTGTGATTTTTTTCACAAGTAGCTAGCGAGGAAAAGCCCACGTCGAATTCGTGGGCAAATAAAATCTCGCCTGTCGCTTAGGCAGGGAATATTACATAGCTGATCAAAACCCGCAACGGCAGGCAGCGTAACTGGCCGACCAGGTTCCCTCACGCATCACGTTAGGGCCAATGGAACGCCTGTGCATCTCGTTAGCGATGCTGAAAGCCACAAGGATCGACAGGTCTAGCGAGAAATCGCCGAACCGTATTCACTATCCCCTACGAAAACACTTTTTCGGACTTTCCAGTGGCCTCCGTCGACTTGTAACAAATCTTCGGGCGGCCCGACCGATCGGGCGTTGCACAAGACCGAAATTGGCGAGTGCTTTGCTCCAACTGACAATCAGGGTTTTGATTGGCAGCGGAAGTCGTCAAGACTTTCGGTGATTTCTGTTTTTTTCGAAACTCTTGACGAGTTCCG
>JAGQPO010000278.1 GCA_020426665.1 Planctomycetales bacterium | reverse complement strand
AAGAGAGGACTTGAACCTCCACGGGCTGTTAAGCCCACTAGGACCTGAACCTAGCGCGTCTGCCAATTCCGCCACTTCGGCTTGGGCGTTCATTGGGGCGAACGCCGGTCAAGGTTGCAGATTATTCAACACGAACCCGCTTCGTGCAAGCGGCGATCGTTTCCTGCCTCGCGTTTTTGATCGCCTTGCCCCCCAGAAATGCAGCTCGGGCGTGCCGGTGGGGTGATTCTGGAGCATTCAGCCTTCGCAGGTCGCGAGTCTGGGCGGTCGTACAAAGACTCGGCGAAAGGACTCGGCGCAATGTTTTTCGCGCCTTGTGGTACGATTGACGCGGCCCATGATTGGTCGCGGGCGGGAGTCGACCGAAAGTCGGGATGTGTTTACACGACTGAACCCCGTCACACACGGTTTCTTGCTGAACGATTTCTTTCTTCTTTCTTTCGACACGGGGAGGGTGCACAGAGGTATGACGATTGCTGATGAATTGTCGAGGTTGCAACAACTTCGCGACTCGGGTGCGTTGACGGAAACCGAGTTTGAAGAAGCAAAACGGAAAGCACTGCACGAGCAACCGCGAGCGTTCTCCGGTTTTGGCGGACCATCGGCAGCCGGCCAGGTCATGGGAGTCAACGAAGAGACGTACAGCGTGCTGATGCATCTTTCCCAGTTGCTGGTCGTCTCGGGGCTCGGGATCATCGTCCCGATCGCCATGTGGTTGATCGGCAAAGACGACTCCGACTTTGTCCGCCGTCAGGGCAATCGGATGATGAACTGGTTTCTCAGCAGCCTGATCTACGCCGTCGTCTTCGGATTGCTTTGCATCGTCTTCATCGGCATTCCACTGTTGGCGTTGTTGGCGATCCTGGAAATCGTCTTTCCGATCATCGCCGCGCTGAAAGCCAACAACGGCGAAGTGTGGTCATACCCCATGGCCGTTCGATTTTTCGAAGAAGACTGACTCAGATCCACAGCTTCATCCGGCCGTCCAGCATTCCGGGCAGCGCGCGGCTGACCATCGCTTTGACTTGCTTGTCATGGTACCGCGTGCTGAGGTGGCCGGCGATGACCAGTTCATTTTCGAACCGCTCGGCGCGACAACGGTAATCGTCCACGTGCATGTGCCCATGTTTGTGGATCTTGTCTTTACGATGTTCCGGTGCAACGAAAGTCAGTTCACTGATTAATATCTTCGCCTTGTAAAACTCCGGATTGTTGTCCAACCCCGGTGGCGAAGTGTCTCCGGTGTAGGCGACGATCGGTACGCGTTGTTCGGTCGTGATTTCCGTTCCGGCCAGTTTCAGGTCGCGGATCTCCGGTCCCGACAGTTCGGTGAATTCGGGTTTCAGTTTGTGGCGGCGATGATAAACCACAAACCCCAGCGACGTGATCGTATGGCGTGTCGGCACCGCTGTGACCAAATACTCTCGGCCGCATTCAATTTCGTCACCGGCGTTCAGTCCGACCAGTTCGCAGGGCATCGCTCCACGGTCCAGTCGACGAAATGTTTGCAACATGTTCCATGCTTCGTCGATCGCCGAGTCCGGCATGTAAATGATCGGCGGGTCCATTTTCATCATTCGGCGTCGCGATACATACGATGGCAACGATGCAATGTGATCCAGGTGGGCGTGAGAGATAAACAATGTGGACGTGCCCATGAAGTCCCACGGTTGTGCGCCCACGTCAAACAGCAATTTCAGTTCGTTGATCCGCCAGCATGTCTGAACCGCCGCACGAGAGAACCCCTCGATCGTGAGCCCATCGTGGTGGTGCGAGATCAGGGGAATGTTTTCAACCATGCTGTTTGCTTTTATCGTGCTGGTAAATCGATGGCCCGAGAGTCAATTTCGGGTCGCGTTGACTGAGGACGAACGTCAATGCGACAGGAGTTTGCCCCACGTCCACGAACACCGGATCAGTCCTTCGCGGAGATTCGTAGTTTGTCGCCGGAAGCTTGGATCTTGAGCGATGCCTTCTCAGCGATCAACCGTACAAGTTGCCAAACCGTCTGGTCAACGGCTTTGATCGTGACCAGTTTTGACAACTGTTGGTTCGCCTCGGCGTCAAATTCGCATTCGATGCCGATCTGAGCGGTCAGGCCTTTGATCAATTTGCCTGCGGGGTCGTTACTGGCCTGGAAGATAAACGTTCGCTCGTTGGATTGCAGTCGTTCTAAGGCGTCGCCTTTGACCGGATTCATATTCGCCAACTGCGATTTTTGATCGGGTTTTGAGAGAATCTCGACGCAAAATCGTTGATGGGCCGCCGCGGTGGCCAGCAGACGAACCTGTCCACCGCTGGTATTGGTTTTCAAGTTAGGGTCGATGTCGCGGAGTGAATCAATCGCGTCCTTTGTTCCTGCGAACCGATAAGATCGTGTGAACGGAATCGCCAAACGATCAATTTCGGTGCCGTCAGTAAACTGTCCCCTGATCAATTGCTCTGCGAGCTGCGGTGAAATGTCACGCAACATCGTTGCCGGCCACAGGTCATGTGGCAAAGTTTCGCCGGCAAGCCCGTCATCGGGACGTCCACCAGAGTGTCCTCGCGCGATTTGAATTGCTTCGGACGGTGTCGTCAAGTTCGGCCAATCAAGATCAACCGCGGCGCGGTGCGGCGCGTTGGACGGCGAGCGAACGCGTGAAGAGTCGGATTCCAGGAATACAGTTCGCGACAATTCGGCAACCCACGCCGGACGCCCAATTAAAATACAATTATCGACTGGGTAACAAACGCACCCTGCTGATTCTGCGATCTTGCACAGTGACGCATAGCGGGTTGGCCCGAGCCCTCCGGGGTAGACTGCGAGATCTGGGTTGACCTTGCGGTCGATCCAGGTGTTGATGTGGCGTGCAGGTTGGGTTTGACTTTGGGCAACCGTCAAGATTGCGACGCGCAATGTCATGCCATCAACCAGGCCGGTGTGCGGTTCTTGAAGCCGCTGGACCCATTGATCACGTTGGCTCAGTGGTTCGGCGGCAGCCAGTCGGCTAGACAATACGACCGGGTTCGACGGGGCGACTGCCGTTAGAACAGTGACCGCCAGCGCCAGCGTGAAACGTTGCGTCGGAAGGAACCACTTTATTGATTGCAAAGGCTGGGGCACTGCTCTGATTTCAACGTTTTTGCTGTGATAGGGCTTGATCGGTCAGTCGTTGCTGATCCGCACGGGCGACGCCAAGGGTGATCAGTTGTGGAGGCGTCGACGGCCAACTAGACTCGTGGTTCGCCAATGGACACGTCGGCTGGGGGCAGCCGGCCGAATCGTCGGGCGGACCGAACTTGCAAGCGAGTGTGACAACAGCCGCTTGCGGGAAAACTGGTCAGGATCGGTTGCCCGCCGCACCGGCATGCCTAGTATACACGCGACTTGCACCACGACTCTTCTAACTTCGACGGATGCCAAAGTGACTTCACCGCTCGTGCGAACAACCCGATTGGCGACTGCCTACCGCCGCTTGTTGGCCAATGCCGATGCTCCGCAGTATGCCGCCGCGGTCGATGAGCATTACTCTCCGATGACCTTGGCCACGTTGCTGACCCGCGGCGACATCGAGCTGCGCCGTGCCGCCGCGATGGCGCTGGGTTTGCTTGGCAACAGTCGATCGATTGAACCACTCGGGCGTGCGCTCAGTGACGAGGATCGTGGCGTCCGACTTGTCGCCGATGATTCGTTTCGCGGTTTACTGTTGCGTGATTCGGCACCGACGCATCATCAACAACTGTTGAAAGTAATGCACTTGACCGATGGGGGTGAATTCGCGGCGGCTCTCGCGCCGGCGATGATCTTGGTCGGTCAGTCGCCGATGTATGCCGAGGCCCATTTCCAACTGGCGAGTTGTTGGCATGGCTTGGACGATTACACCAAGGCCGCGCAGTCGTACAGCGCATGTTTGTGGAGATGCCGATTTCATTACAACGCCTGGCAAGGGTTGGCGCGATGTCAAATCATGGCAGGTGAGTATTACTCGGCCGCAAAGTCATTGGAAACATGCATCGACATCGTTCCTGATTTGGAAAGTGCTCGAGTACAATTGCGAGCCTTGCGCCGGCGGATGCGGCGCAGCGACGTCTGATCGGCAAGGCGGCACGACAGATGAACAGCTACAACGATTGGTTCGTGGCAACCGTCGCGTTGATCGGTTCCGCCGCGGCGTTGGCCGCAGGATTGGGGCCTTGGGAAAATCCTTATCGACTTCGAACGATTGCCGGCGTGGTGGATCGTTACGGTATGGTCGTCGCACGGGCTGTTTGGATCGTCGTCGCGATCATTTCGTTGATCGCAGGGATTGCCATCGCCAGTGGAGTTCGGCCCTCATATGCCAAGCCAGATCGAGGATTGATCGACAACGCAAAGTAACGAAGCCTCGTGTTACTTCCACGTTGATCAAGTCAAGCCGTTCTATACACCTGGGTTGGAAACTTCGATCGCATAATCCATCACCTCAATCGATGCTTCCAGGTAGCGATCAAAGTGTTCTTCGAAGTGCAGCATCGACGCTTCATCCGCGAAGAAGAACATACGATTGTGAACCGGATCAATCACTCCCCACTCGCGTTTTCCTGGGACGATTCGTTTTTCTTCGAAGAAACGGACGACGTCGATTTCGTTCAGCATCGGGGTGAACGGGACCGGATCAGAAAGAAACAGTTCCATCGACGCCTTGTCGGAGAATAGGTAAAGTTTGCCAAGGTGGATGACTCCCAGTTCAGGCTTGCCTTCGATCCATTCACCTTTGTTGACGACTGCTACGGCACAGTATCCTTGGATCGCCAATTCGGGCTTGGTGGTCGAGTCCGACGATGGCAGGCCGATCGAGGTCCCGGCGGAATGTTTCATCGCGTCCTTCGTCATCGCCGCTACATCCGAGGCCGGCAATGATAACCCGGTGGAACGTGCGCTTGCCAATGACGCCTGGACGCCTGGTGTCTTTGTTACATCCGCTGCCGTGGTCGGCATCACGAACTGGTTTTCACGCGACATGCTCGCAACTGCAGCTGTTGGGTTCGGTGCATTGGGTGTGATCGTTGGAACGCCCATTGACGGGATTTGAACGGGCATTTCGTTTGCGGCCATTTGTGTGGACGCGGCCTGTGCGGCAGCAGCCCCCGTCGAGCCAACGTTGGCTGCGGCGAAGCCGGCGGCTGTGCTGTTCGCCACCGCCGTTGGTTGATCGTGGCTGGCAATTTGAGTTCGCGATTTCGCGTAATTGACTTGGGCGTCGGTCAACATCGCGATGTAGCGATCCGGCTGTTGGGGGCTGACCGAATGCGAAAGGGCCTTGCCGTCGGTGGTGACGATGACGTCGGTGGGATACTTGGTCACCTTGAACATTTTGGCCAGACTTTCGTTCTTTATCCCGTGAACCTTGACCGGCACGAAGTTGTCGTTGATGGACTGGGACACTGCGGCACTGCGAAACGCGCCGGCTTCCAAACGATCGCAATAGATGCAATTGTCGGTGTAGAAATGCAACAGCATCAATTTGCCCTGTTGCTTCGCTTTGGTGTGTGCGTCGCGGAGCTTGCCCTCCCAAGCGATTTGTGCGCTTGCGGATTGGGCGCCAAGGCTGATGAGCGTAAATACAACGGAGTAGATCGCGGCGTGTCGCATCCTGCGTTCCTGTGTCGATCCAAGAGAAAAACGTGAGTGTCGGGTGCATCCAGGAGGGTACCCGACGTCATATTCGGCCAGCGAGACACTGACGCTTAAGCGGAAAGTACAGAATAGGGTGACTTTGACGCCAGCTCAGCCGAAGTTGATTTGGAGTGCGGCTCATTGCCCCCCGATTGGCGGGCGAATTAAGGCTTCGCTTGACACGGCCTGTTGCTCGGCTATATTTCGGCATAGCTTTAGTTGGCGGTGTTACTGGTTTGTATGCCCACCGCTCCAAAATTCACTGCGTCGGTCCACGACGATTCTGAGATTCGACTTTTGAAAGTCGGAAGGTTGGTATGCCACTCTTTCTTTGTTTGGCCTTCGGTCGGCATGAGAAGGTGAATGAAACGGGTCGTTTCGTGGCTTCAACCCATCCAGGTGTCTGGCGGCGAAAACGGAAAGGAATTGGTTGAGTCTGGGAAAAAACGTTGTCTCTGCTTGAGCCACCGAACACCCCGAAGATCCGAACACCCCGAAGATCCGAACAACTCTAAGATCGACAAGAGCCAGAGGAAATGGCATTTTGGTTGGCGACCAAAGTCGTCCACGAGACTTCGGTCCCCATGATCCGGCGAAGACAGGTTCTCGCGAAGAGATGCCAGCCCTGACTGAGATCGAGAGTTGTTGATTTGTCAGCTTAAAGAATAGGAATGCTGACTAGCGAGAACATTTTCGCCGGCACTTCGGCGCCGGCTAACGGAAATTACTTGGTTTGACCCTTCGCGGAACGATTTCCGCAGCTCTGCGATCGGGTCCTTTATCGTTCCATCTTGCGGATTCTTTACATGATTGCCGACTGATCCCATTTCCGATGGGAGACGCACGTCAGCACGGACACTCGTCAGCAACGACACTCGTCAGCACTTCGGCACTCTCTGGATTACACATGGCGAAAAAGAAACGGTCTCCTCGTCGCGGTCCGAGCCCTAACGGACAAGCCGGTACTGGGAGCGGAGGTGGAAAACCGCGTTCACGTCGACGACGACGCGGCGGCGGCGGAGGTGGTGGAAATGGGAACGGCGCGCCCGGGCAAATGGATCGCGAGCCGGCGGATATCCCAAGTGACGCACCGCTGGAGGACTGCGACGGCATCCTCGAGTTGCACCCCAACGGTTATGGGTTTCTGCGCAGCAAAGAAAACAATTACTCCCGAGAGCGAAGCGATCCGTTTGTGCCGGGGACGATGATCGAACGCTTCGGATTACGCCAAGGCGTCTACATCAAAGCCCTGATGCAGCAGGCCAAACGCCAGCAGGGGCCGCGCGTGCGAGAGATTCTGGACGTCGACGGAATTCCCCCGGAGTCCTATCCGGACGTCAAACCTTTCGAATCATTGACACCGATCAACCCCGAAGAGTGGTTGGTCCTTGAGCGTGGGCAACGGCCGATCACCAACCGTGTGATCGATTTGCTTGCGCCACTGGGAAAAGGCCAACGTGCCCTGATCGTTGCTCCGCCACGAAGCGGAAAAACCGTCATGCTGCAGGACATCGCAAGCGGAATTGCAGCGAACCATCCCAAGTTGAAATTGATCGTTCTATTGATTGACGAACGCCCCGAAGAAGTCACCGACATGCGTCGCAACGTTGTCGGCGGCGAAGTGGTCGCGAGCAGTCTGGATATGGATGTCGAAAGCCATGTTCGGCTAAGCCAGTTGGTGATCGATCGCGCCCGACGACTGGCCGAAATGGGGCAAGATGTGTTCCTAATGCTCGATTCAATCACGCGATTGGCCCGTGCCTTCAACAAGTGGGTCGGACGTGGCGGTCGCGGCGGAGCCACGATGAGCGGCGGATTGGACATCAAAGCGATGGACATTCCGAAGAAGCTTTTCGCAACCGCACGCGCCTTCCAAGAGGGCGGCTCATTGACGATCGTCGGCACCTGCTTGGTGGATACGAACAGTCGGATGGACGAAGCGATTTTCCAGGAATTCAAAGGCACCGGTAACATGGAATTGGTCCTCGATCGCCGGCTCGCCGATCGCCGCGTTTGGCCATCGATCGATATCAGCCAATCCGGTACGCGCCGCGAAGAATTGCTGCACGATCCCGGCACACTCCATGCCGTGACGATGTTACGTCGGACATTGACCTCCATGCACCACGTCGATGCCATGGATCAACTGACCCGGCAACTCGGGAAATTCAAGTCGAATACCGAGTTCATCAAACTGATCGCCGGGACCGCCGAACGTTCGTAGTGCGATTGAGGGCACACGGGCACAAAAACCCGTGCCCCCCTGGCTCCGTGAGAAGACTTGACCGCAAGCCACAACGACGATGCTAACGCGCGACCGTCGTTACCGACCGTCGGCGACGGTTTCACGGTCCCTGGTTAGCTGCGGCAAGGCCACATGTCCATTGCGATACAACACGTTGTATGCACAAAACGGAATCACGTGGCCGCTGGGTAGCACGTGATGCGTGCAGCATTTCATCACGCGTCGGATATCAAAGTTGTAGGCGTCCAAAAACGATGTGATCGTAATCCGAAGCAAGTCCTTGGCTCCCAGTTCTTGCGATAGAGCTCGGCGGAAAAACGCTTCAGCGGCCGATTCGCTCGATGCACTCCCCTCCCCTTTCGATTCGCTGTTGAAATGCGACAGATCAGTCGTCACGACCGGAAGTTGTTGGCCGTTGCCGGACGGGCCATTGCCTTCGGCACCGTTTTCATCCTCTGGGCCGCAACACCCGCCGGCACAGCAGGCATTGCTTCCGAGGTATTTTTGCAGGAGATCGCGCGCTTCCGTGCGGCGGAATGAAATACCGTTGGCCAATAGGTCGAGGTTGTTGCGGGCATCGACGAATCGAGTGATGGGAATGATGCTGCCGTGGAGGCGGAAGCCATATGCGATGCTATGGCAGTTGGGATGGGCACATGGAAGTGGCATGAAATCGTCGGTCGCGAACAGGCCATCGGTTTGTTCGGCAACAGATTTGATGACATCGGGAAACGTGATCCGTCGTTCCAACTCGTCGGGCAGCACGTGCCGGCCGGAATAGGTTGCCGGTTGAAAACTGACGCCGGTAATATGCGGAGCGGACGCGGCCAACTGAACGATGGGACCGATTTCGTGATCATTCACGCCACCTTGGAGCGTACAGACCAGCGTGACATGGATCCCGTATTCCGCGATATTCGCCAACGCCCGCTGCTTGATATCCAACAGAGGCTGGCCTCGCAGTTGCTGGTAAATCTCGTCGTGGGTGCCATCGTACTGGAAATAGATTTCGACACGATCCTTGTGTTGGGCGAGCAGTTCGACGAGCGGCCGGTCGTGGGCCAATCGAATCGCGTTGGTATTGATCATCACATAGTCGATTGGCTGACGCAGTGCGTATTGTAGGATGCGTTCGAAATCGGGATGCAACGTCGGTTCGCCACCGGACAATTGCAGCACCTCTGGGCGCCCTTCGGCTTCGACCAGTCGATCGATGGCGGCCGTGCACTCTTCGTAGCTGTGGTGTTTACCGGCCGGTGAGCTGGCGGCATAGCACATTGGGCAAGTAAGATTGCATGAATCGGTGAGTTCGACGATGCCGATGCACGTATGTTGTTCGTGATCGGTGCAGAGTCCACAGTCGAGCGGGCAACCACGCTGCGGTTCCAAGCCGAATTGCTCGGGCATGCGTGCGGGGACGAGGAACTGCAGTTGGTCGTAGTATTCGGCATCGCTGCAGACGAAATCGTCCCGCTCACCGTGGGTCGGGCAGCGTTTACGGAAGTAGACGCGTCCTTGTTTGACGATAATCTTGGCCGGGACAACCTCCAGGCACTGAGGACAGAGGCTTTCGGTCGTACCGAGAAACGTATGATCGCGATAGCGCATGTTGCGTTTAACCACCCTGTGCAATAACCGTTATGCAATAGACAAAGAAGGCGACGAGTAACGCGATCGCCAGCATTACGAGCACGCCAGTCGCGATACCGCTGAAGAGCAACAGCGACAGTAGGCGCCCTCCCCAGGTGATGTTGCCCGATGGATCCCGCATGAATCGCGGCCCGATCCCAGCAGCGATGATACCGGGAAGGAAGGCGATCAACAGTGGTATGGCAAGCACTTCGGATTTGGAATCTGCGACCAGACCAATTGTGAATAACACCATCAGGATGATCACGCCGAACAACATTATTGCCGAAATAGCGTCAGTGATAGACGCAAGTTTTGGGTTGCGAATGGCCCGCGCGTTCTGTGCGAATTGAGCATCGACAACTTCTTCGTCTTGAAAGATGGAGCGATGACACAGCCAGCAGGTGGGGATGTTCGCCGCGGTAGCAGCACCGCATTCGGGGCAGATTACGAGTTGGATGGGGGGATGTTTTGTCACGAAACACTCCCTTCGTTGGCGACAGGGGCGGATCGCAGGTTATACAATTCCAGGCGTTGGCTGTATTCGACCGCGAGCGAACGGACTCGGCGAACGACTTGCCCGAGCGTGATACCAGTCAGGGCCAGCGCGACGAGTATCATCAGTTGATTCTGGCGCGGTACGGGGATGTCTTTGGCGCTGCCGAACCAGTCGGGATGTCTGGCAGCGAGGACTACAAGGTAGCTGATCATGCTGCCGACGGTGGAGAGCCATACCAGTGGCAGTTGAAAGCGAAGCGTCGATAGGGCGATGATCACAAAGTACCCGGAGACCAACGCGCTATTACCGCCTTGAGCGATGGTGAGTACGCAGCCGAGGAAGCAGAGGTCCAGCGACACCGAAAGATAGGCAATCCAGGTAGGGAAGAAACGCGCGCGAATAGCGACAAGCACGGCCAGCGTCGAAAGGGCCCAGGCGACGGCCAAAGCCGTGGCGGACATATGGAATTGGTGCGTACCAACCTTGAGGATCGTGTAGGTATAGAGATGGACGGCGTAGAACACGCCGATGGCGACGATGCGGATGATGTTGGCCCGAGATTCACCGTCGAACAACTGCCAGCGCTGGAGAATAAACCACTGGCGGTCGGCGGAGGTAATGATACGTGGGGGGCCGGACGAATCGGAAGCGGGGGGCACAATGCAGTTCCTTGCTTGGGACATATCCAATAAACGCGGCACGCGCAAGCGGCACGGTGTAAGCCGTCCGGCGTTACAAGCGGCTTTAGGTGCCGCGAACGGGAAGCTTAGCGAGTAGTATGCCAGAGAAGGCGTCGAATGGAAACCACCACGATGCGCGCGGGAGTTGGCGGCGGGCGAACGACGGATGTCGAGGCGCGATGGAATTCTCATGATGATTGCCCGGTGCAACCGGACGCAGTGGGGAGTCTCCCCTTGGAGGCGCGTAGGAGAAGAGTTAAAATACAGGACTACGCAACTGGAGGGTAAGCGAATTGGCCAGCGGCCTCACTGGAACTGAGGTGCCGGGAAACCGGTTG
>JAGQPO010000277.1 GCA_020426665.1 Planctomycetales bacterium | reverse complement strand
CGGGTCGCCCACCGCCGCCGCGCTGAGCCATTACATCAGTGGCAACCATCGCCAGGATTGCCGCAAACAACAGGGCCATCGGGCCACGAGAGATCTTCATCGAATTGGATTCCCAGGGAGTCTGAAAGAAAAGTGGTGTGCGGATAAGTACCGCCGTACATGAGGCTGTACATGAGTCCGTGCATTGGTATCGACCACCGCGAAATTCGCGAACCGATCGAATGACATGATGTTCAAACCACGATCAAACGATGTGGTTTCACAAAACATCAGTTTTTTTCAAAAATACCGGTTAATCGAGCCGCGAATTCAACGTGTCGAACGTTGTTTTACCATTCCTTTGACGCGCCGTGTGGTTTCGACGAATCGACGCCAGATTCCGGGGTCAAGATTTCACGACAGGGTTACTGGCCAGTTCCCGCTGGGCACGCTGCAGAAACTGCATTGCGTCGATCGGGGTCATCGAATTCAGATCCAGGCTTTGCACCTGACTGAGCACCGGATGGTCAGAAAATCCAAACAGAGTCAACTGATACGTCCCATTTCCGGCCGGGTGATGGCCTTGTGGTGGGGCGATCGTTGGTCGGTCCAGTGCGTCCCGATGATCAATTTCCAGCTGGGCCAGGACATCTTTGGCACGCTCGTTGACCGCAGCCGGCACGCCGGCAAGCCGGGCGACGTGGATGCCGTAACTCTTGTCGGCGCCACCCGGAATGATACGGTGCAGAAAAACGACCTCGTCGTTCCATTCTTTGACCGCAACATTCAAGTTGGCTACCCGGGGAAGCGACTCTTCTAATTGGGTCAACTCGTGATAGTGCGTGGCGAACATCGTGCGGCAACCGATCTGTTCATGCAAGTGTTCGGTGATTGCCCAAGCCAGCGAAAGTCCATCGTAAGTGCTAGTTCCACGGCCAATTTCATCCAGGATCACCAGCGATCGAGATGTCGCCGTATTGAGAATCCGCGCCGTTTCGACCATCTCCACCATAAACGTACTCTGGCCGCGACTCAGTTCATCGCTGGCACCGACACGCGCGAAAATCCGGTCGGCAATCCCGATCAAAGCCGATTCGGCAGGCACGAATGATCCGGTTTGGGCAAGCAGCGTGATCAAAGCGACCTGTCGAATGTACGTGCTCTTACCGGCCATGTTCGGGCCGGTGATTAACAGGATCATGCCGCTTTCGGGTGAATGCACACAGTCGTTTGGGACAAATTCGCCTTGTGGCAATGTCACATCCAAGACCGGGTGACGTCCGGCTTGGATTCTTAGCACCGAGTCGTCTGTCATTTCAGGGCGAACCCAATTTCGCACGGCGGCAAGTTCGGCCAGCGATGCCAGGACGTCCAATTCAGCCATCGCGAGGGCGACTTCTTGCAGCGTAGCAAGATGTTGGTGAGTTCGCGTGCGCAGATTGTGAAAGATTAACTGTTCACGAGCGGATGCTTTATCGTCCGCAGCCAACACTTTTTCTTCGTACTCTTTTAACTCCGGAGTGATGTAGCGTTCGCAGTTCTTCAGTGTTTGTTTGCGGATGAAGTCATCAGGAATCTTGTTTTTGTGAGCGTTGCTGACTTCCAGGTAGTACCCAAAGACCTTGTTGTATCCGACCTTCAAGTTGGAGATTCCTGTCACCTCCATTTGACGCCGTTGGTATTCCAGGATCCATTGCTTTCCTCCGGCGGCCAATTCGCGAAGCGCGTCCAGATCCGGATCAAACCCGCTGCGGACAAAGTTTCCGTCGGCCGCGTTCAGTGGGCACTCATCGGCCAACGCGGCTTCCAATTCGCTGCGCAGTTGGGGACACAGATGCAGGTGCGATTCCAGGTGCACCAATCGCTTGGGTTTTCGGCCCGCCAGTTTAGCCTTAAGCATCGGCAAGCCGGCCAGCGTATGGGCGACTTGTTGCAGATCCCGAGGGCCGGTGCGCTGCGTTGCGATTCGGGCCAACAATCGTGTGATGTCGAACGTCTTTTTTAATGTCGATCGTACGTCGGATCGCAATTGGGAATGGTTGACCAATTCGTCGACTGAATCATGGCGTGCTTGAATTGCATCCAGGTTGACCAGCGGTGCGGCGATCCAGTCGGCCAGCATTCGCGACCCCGCCGAGGTGCATGTCAAATCAATTGCATCGACCAAGGATCCGTCGCGAGATGACGTTCGCAACGTTCGCGTGATTTCCAAACTGCGCCGTGTCGAAGCGTCGATTTCCAGAACACCGCTGCGGTGGTGCGCGGAAATCGTTCGAAAGTGGTCCAGCCCACTCGGCTGAGTTTCCTGTAAATANNATAGGTCAACGCCGCTCCGGCAGCCCGGATCGCAGCGGTATCGTCGTCGCGAAACCCGAAGCCTTCCAACGAGCCGACAGAGAACTGCTTGCACAACAATTCGACCGAAGCGTCTTCGGCAAAGCTCCACGCCGGACGTGACGTCCAGGACCAGGGAGCGGTTGTGTCGGGTGAGAACTTTGCATCGTCTTCGCGGTAAATCACCTCTGCCGGACCGATGCGTGCGAGTTCGTCTTCGACACGCGAAACGGGAAAGACCCCGGCGCAGAAGCGGCCGCTGGAAAGTTCCGCCCAGGCGATTCCGGCGACAGGTTCAACCCCTTGTTTTGCCCCTTTTTTCGGAGTGTGCAAAACGACGGCGGCCAGGTAATTTGCCTCGCGGGGATCCAGCAATCCGTCATCGGTCAACGTTCCGGCGCTAACAACTCGCGTGATACCGCGTTTGACCAACCCCTTGGCTTGTTTGGGGTCCTCCATCTGTTCGCAAACCGCGGCCCGAAACCCGGCCTGGATTAATTTACAGAGGTACGAATCAAGTTGGTGGTGCGGAAAGCCCGCCATCGCAGTCGGGTTGGCACTGTCTTTGTCTCGGCTTGTCAGCGTCAAACCCAGGACGCGGGCGGCTGTTTTCGCGTCGTCCAAAAACAGTTCATAGAAGTCGCCCATGCGAA
>JAGQPO010000276.1 GCA_020426665.1 Planctomycetales bacterium | reverse complement strand
CGACAAAATCGGCTCGTTCATGGAAGCCAGCGATTGCGAGGCTTGGCTGGACCGCTGGATTCACAACTACGTGACCAGCGACGCAAATCCGCCGGCGGACGTGCGTGCACGATACCCGTTGGCCGAAGCCAGGGTGGAGGTCAAAGAGATCCCCGGCAAACCTGGATCCTACAACGCCGTCGCTTGGATGCGGCCGTGGTTGCAGATGGAAGAATTGACGACCAGCATGCGTATGGTCGCAAGCATCCCGAAGCTTGGGTAATAAGACCAAGCCACGATGTCGCCTGCCGAGTTTCACTCCGACAACACGTCAACCACCGAATCATTCGCGGATTCTCTGCTCCAGCGAATTTTGGCCGTTGGCGGTGAGGCAACGATCGAATCCCTGGTTGCGGCAACCCAGTCGCAACCGGGGGATTCGACGAAGGGGCATCGGACCGCCGCAACATCAACGGCGCTGTCGGAGTTTTTATCCGCCGCCAACGTCGGTGATGCGCTCCAACACTGGTTTGGAAAAAGTTGGAACGAAGACCCGAGGTTAAAATCAAAAGACTCGGTCCTCGCAAGGATCGCCGCGGACATCGCGGAAATCGATCAACTGTTGACCGACCAAATCAACGCAATCCTGCACCATCCGAAGTTCCAGCGATTGGAATCGTCATGGCGCGGACTCGCGTTCTTAGTCCGACGCGCCGATATCGAAAGCGATCCGATGATCAAGGTTCGCGTGTTGACCGCCCGTTGGAAAGAATTGGAAAAGGATTTTGAACGCAGCGTCGAGTTTGACCAGAGCGCGATATTTAAAAAGGTTTACGAAGAAGAATTCGGGTCGCCGGGCGGCGAGCCCTATGGGGTTCAGATCGGCGATTATGATATCCATGCGAGAGTTTCATCCGAGCACCCCAGCGATGACCTGTCGGTTCTGCGATCGCTGGCCGGTGTGGGCGCGAGTTCGTTTTGCCCCGTATTGTTGGCAGCCAGCCCAGGTTTATTGGACTTGGAAAGCTTCTCTGAGTTGCAGGTCACGCGCGACCATAATTCCAGGCTCTCGCGTCCGGATTACTTGAAGTGGAACGCGATCCGCGATGACGAGGATTCGCGATTCATCGGAATGGTCTTGCCGAGAATCTTGATGCGTGGGCCGTACGAAGATGACGGCAGCCGGATCGACGGCTTTTTGTTTCACGAAGACGTTTCAAAACCGGGCGGCGAAAACTATTTGTGGGGCAACCCCGGATACGCTTACGCCGCGGTTTTGATGCGATCCTTTGCGACCAGTGGCTGGTTGGCGGATATTCGGGGATTGCGTCAGGACGTCGAAGGCGGCGGCTTGGTTTCGGATTTGCCCGCACTCAGTTTTCCGACCGATTCACGCGGGGTGATCCCACGACCGATCACGGAAATCGCGGTCACCGACACCCTGGAACGACAACTCAGTGATCTAGGTCTGTTGCCGATCTGCGATTGCAAAGACACACCCATGGCGGTGTTCGCAAGCGGCCAGTCGTTGCAACGCCCCAAGACCTACGATACCGCCGACGCCAACACCAACGCCAAAATCAGCGCGATGTTGCCGTACATGTTGACGGTTTCGCGATTCGCACACTACATCAAAGTGATCGGCCGAACGAAAACGGGATCATTTGCGACCGCCGATGAGTTGCAACGAATTCTGCACGATTGGATCATCGAATATGTAACAGCCGATCGCGAAGCAAGCGCCGATGTAAAAAGCCGCAAGCCGCTTCGCGAAGCAAATATCACCGTTCAACCCGACCCGAGTAAACCGGGCTCGTTTTACTGTATCATGCGTCTTGCACCGCACTATGAACTGGATGAAATGGTCGGAAGTGTGCTGTTGCAAACAAAAATCGGACGGCCATAAAACGTCGGCGATCGGTGTCGGCCTGGTTCCAAAATGGGATTCGGTCCGACCAAACAACCAAAGTTTCTTTCATCAATAAAGGCACATCACGATGACAAGCACTCCGATGGAGCTGTACGAGGCGGGACAACTGGACCAGGCCGTTGATGCGTCATTGGCACTGGTCAAAGCCAAACCCGCGGACGTCGGATTGCGTTTTCAACTCGCCGAATTGTCGTGCATCGCCGGGAATCTGGATCGGGCAGACAAACAACTTGACACGGTTTCCAATCAGGATCCGCAGGCGGCGATCGGCGCGGCGTTATTGCGGCAGTTGGTTCGCGCGGAATTGGCGCGACGTGAATGTTTTTTCGAAGGCCGGGTGCCCGAGTTCTTGGGGGAACCCTCCGACAAACTGAAGTCCCACCTGCAAGCTCTGACGCTTTCGCGCTCGGGCGACGTTGCCGCGGCGGCGGCTGTCCTGGCACCGCTCGCGGAAACAAAGAATTTAAATCAACCGATCCAGGTCAACGGAAAAGAAATTGACGAAATCCGTGACCTGGATGACCTGTTGTCGCCGGTGCTGGAAGTCCACACGACGACAGGCAAGTATTTTTGGGTCGACTGGAATCAGATCCTGAACCTGGAAATCCATCCGCCCAAGCGGCCGTTCGACCTGCTTTGGCGACAAGCGTCGCTGTCGATCCAGTCGGGACCGGACGGCGAAGTTTATCTGCCGGCAATCTACCTGGAACCAGACCCCGACAAAGAAAACGATGCGAATTTGCGTCTCGGTCGAGGTACCGATTGGGTCGATTCGGGAGTCGGTATCGTCCGCGGACGTGGTCAAAAGATGCTGCTCGTTGGCGAGGACGACATGCCGATCATGGAGCTCCAGTCAATCTATCGAGAGGACTAGTGCTTTGTCACGCGTTCCCAATGACCGCCCGTTGATCCCAAGCGTTCTGGACCGATTGATCGATCTGGAACCGCACAACCGGACCGAAGCTCCGATGAACCGGACGCAGGTCTTGCAACAGATGAAGGAGAGCGTCGGGCGCGACTTGCAAGCGTTGCTGAACACTCGATGTCGTGCGACATCGTGGCCGGAAGAGTTGAAGGAATTGAATCGTTCCCTGTTCGCCTATGGGATCCCCGACTGTGTGGGCATCAGCACGGGTTCGCGTGAACAACAGGAAATGTTGCGTCGGATGATGATTCGTGCGATCGAAACATTTGAACCGCGATTGATCAATGTCCATGTCAAACTGGCCGACACCAGCGATCCGACCGATCGGGCGTTGCGTTTTCGAATCGACGGGATGTTGAAGGTCGACCCGGCACCCGAGCCGGTGATTTACGATAGTAAGTTGGATGCCACGAGCGGCGATTTTTCAGTCCACGGAGTACGCAGATGACGGACCGCTTGCTGCCCTATTACAACCAAGAACTTCAATACCTTCGTCGTTTCGGCGCCGAGTTTGCACAAGAGCATCCCAAGATCGCAGCCAGATTGCGTCTCGGCGATGACCTGAGCGAAGATCCCCACGTCTCTCGGATCATTGAATCGTTCGCATTGCTTGCCGCGCGAACTCGATTGAAACTGGATGACGATTTTCCAGAAATCACCCACGCACTTCTGGGAGTATTGTATCCGCACTATCTGGCCCCGATTCCGTCGACCGCGGTGGTTGAATTCGCCTTGGATCCGAGACAGGCCGAATTGGTTGGTGGTTACAAGATCGATGCCGGCGAAGGTGTCGAAACCGAATCGACCGAAGACGGCACGTGCCAATACCGAACCGTTTACCCGGTCAAGCTGTTCCCTTACAAAGTTGCGATGGCCTCTTACAAGGGACAACCTTTTCAATGCCCGCCGTCGCCACTGTTGCCGAAAGCCGAGTCGGTGCTGCACATTCAACTGCAAAGCTTTCGGGAAGCGGTTGCTTTTGAAACCATGGAATTGACCTCGTTGCGGTTTTTCATTCGTGGTATTTCTCACGCCGCGATGGACCTCTATGAGTTGATCCATAACGATGCCGTCGAAGTCCTGTTGGCCCGATCGTCAAAAGACCCCAATCCGATTCGTTTGAGTGCGGATTCCATTCGACCGATCGGATTCGAACCCGACGAGTGCATTTTCCCGCCCCAGCCGCGAACGTTCAGCGGGTACCGGTTGCTGACGGAGTACTTTGCCGCGCCGGAAAAATTCATGTTCTTCGACGTCCAGGGGATCAGCCGACAGGACCTGCTAGGATTCGGCAACACCTTGCATTTGTTCGTCTTGATTAAACGCCACGTTGGTGCGGTGGAACAATTTGTCGAGCCCGAAACGATTCGGATCGGATGCACTCCGATGGTCAACCTGTTCGAGCAACGTTGCGAACCGATTCGAGTTTCTTATGCGAGCCAGGAATACCATGTGGTTCCCGATGCCCGCCAGCCGCGCGCTTTTGAAGTTCACAGTCTCTCCAGCGTGACGGCAATTGATTCGGATCGAGAAGAACGGGTTTACCACCCGTTTTATTCCGTTCGACACGCCGGTGAACAGCGCGAGCGACGTGGGTTTTATCACCTCCATCGACGACGCTCTGCGCTCAGCGGTGGGGCTCAGGATTTGGCGACCGAGACATTTTTGTCGCTCGTGGATTTGGACTTCCAACCCGACCAAGGCGATTCCAGCGTGTTGGATGTTCGGGCATTGTGTACCAGTCGAAATTTACCCCAGCGGTTGGAATTTGGCGGCGGTCGTCCTAAGTTACAACTCGTTCATGGCGGGCCGCTGGAGCCGCCGAAATGCGTGACTCAGCCGCGCGTCACGCTTCGCCCGCCGTTGGAGAAAGGGACCTATTGGCGGCTGATCAGCCATTTGTCACTCGGCCACGTTTCATTGTTCGACTCGCACGAAGGTGCCGCCGCGATCCGTGAAATCCTGGGGCTGTACGATTTCATCGGCAAAGGTGACTCACAGCAACGAATCGATTCGATCCGATCGGTCAAATGTACACCCGGAGTGGCCCGCTGTCAGAATCCGGCCGGGGGCTCGACGCTTTGCCGCGGATTGGATTTGCTGGTCACCGTTGACGAAGAACGGCTCAGCAGCGGCGGAGCCTATTTGCTGGGAAGCGTTTTGGAGCGATTCCTTTCACTTTATGCATCCATCAATTCATTCACCCGTACCACGCTGCGCAGCAGTCTCCGAGAACAAGACGTCGCCCGATGGCCCGCACGATCAGGAAGACAAACGTTTCTGTGAAAGATCGGCTCGCTAAAGAGCCCTATCAGTTCACATTCTATCAAGCCGTGCGGTTGCTGCTTTCCGGAGTATCGACCGTCGACGATGCTGATGCGCAATCGGGTCGCCGCGTCCGTCACGGTCGATTGGGCACGGTCAGCAACATCTCCGACGAACCGATTCGTTTTCGCACGTTGGCGTCGCTCAGTTTTGCCCCCAGTGAAATCGTTTCGCTGCAACGTCGCGAATCGGGAGCGCGAGATCCAGAAGATCCCGACGACCAGCCGCTGCAAATGGAAATCGCGTTCTGGGGGCTGACCGGGCCGGCCGGCGCGCTGCCGAATCATTACACCCAGCAAATCATCGATCGCGTGCACGCCAAAGATCACGCGATGCGAGATTTCTTTGACATCTTTTCGCATCGGCAGCTGTCGTTTTTTTATCGAGCCTGGGAAAAGTACTTCTTGGCCGCGGGTTTCGAAAACGCGGCGCGGTTGGGGAATCCCCAGCACGACTTGATTCGCGAGAGTTTGTTGTCGATCGTCGGCCGCGGAACGCAACACGTTCGCGATCGTCTGGAAGCTTCCGACGACGCCTGTGTTTATTACGGTGGTTACTTTGTCGATTCTCCGACCGCGGAATCGTTGTGCGCCATGGTGGCGGACTACCTGCAACTGCCCGCCAAAGTCCTGTCGCTGTTTGGGCAATGGTTGGTGTTGCCGTTGCCCGAACGATCGCGGCTGGGCCAAACCGATGGGCACTGCCGAATGGGGATGGACACGATCATGGGTGGCCGAACGTGGGACCCCAGTTCCAAGTTCCGAATCCAAATTGGGCCGGTCACCTGGCCCCAGTTTCAAAGTTTGATGCCGACCGGCGACACACTGGTTCCAATCTGTCAATTGATTCGCAGTTACGTCGGAATGGAGTTTGATTTCGATTTACAAGTGATCCTCTTGGCAAACGAAATACCACTTTGCAAACTTGCCCCCGAATCGCCTCCCGGATCGGACGACGACGCGAAAAAAGAAACGTCGATTGCCACCCGGGTTCCATCGGTCAAACCGCATTTGGGTTGGAACACCTGGCTGTGCAGTAAACCTCCGACCCGAGACAGCGACGACGCGGTTTTTCACCACGACGGTTCGCCAACACGCTAGAACATACTTCTTCCACCAACGCACTCTTCCACCAACGCATCACGACGTTTGACGAAATCATGGCACAAATCAATCTCAAAGAACTGGTCGGCAAACTGAACGACACCTGTCGCGGCGCGCTCGAAGCGGCAGCCGGATTGTGTTTGTCGCGAACCAATTACAACATCGAGATCGAACACTGGTTGACCAAATTATTGGAAAATGAGAAGTCGGATTTCGTGATCGCTTGCAAAGCATCGGGTGTCGATTTGGGGCAACTGACCTCGGATTTGAACAAGGCGATCGACAAGTTTAAAACCGGCAACGGTCGGCCACCGGCATTGTCCCCGAATGTCGTCGACCTGATTCGCGAGGCATGGCTGTTCGGATCAGTTGACCATGGCGTTGCAAAGATTCGCTCCGGTCATCTTCTGGTGGCGCTGTTGACGTCAACGACTTTGCGTCCGCTGGCGCGCGACGCATCAGACCAATTCGACGAAATCAATGGCGACGCGATCATTCAAGATTTTGGCATGCTGTTGGCCGACAGCGAAGAATCTTCGATCCCCATGGCGGTCGGCGGCGGCGGTCCGGCACGATCGGCCGGTGGGCCCGCCAAGCCAGGAATGGGGCCGACCAAAACGCCATCTCTGGACCAATTCACGATCGATTTAACGGCGCGAGCCGAGGCCGGTGAAATCGACCCCGTCCTGGGACGCGATCCTGAAATTCGCCAAATCATCGACATCCTGACACGCCGACGTCAAAACAACCCGATCTTGACCGGTGAAGCCGGGGTCGGAAAAACCGCCGTCGTCGAAGGGTTCGCGCTGCGAGTCGTTGCCGGTGACGTGCCGGAGTCGATTCGCAACGTCCGAATTCGAACCCTGGACCTTGGACTCCTGCAAGCCGGCGCGGGGATGAAGGGTGAATTTGAAAATCGTCTTCGCGGCGTCATCCAAGAGGTCAAAGGGTCGCCGACACCGATCATCCTGTTTATCGACGAAGCGCACACCATGATCGGAGCCGGAGGGCAAGCCGGACAAGGTGATGCCGCCAACCTGTTGAAGCCGGCGCTTGCACGCGGCGAATTGCGAACGGTCGCGGCGACCACCTGGGCCGAGTACAAAAAGTACTTTGAAAAGGATGCCGCCCTGGCCAGACGATTCCAAGTCGTGAAAGTTGACGAACCCGACGAACCGACCGCCGTCGAAATGATGCGCGGTCTGGTTGGGACGCTGGAAAATCACCACCACGTTCGCATCATGAACGAAGCCGTCGTGGACGCCGTCAAGTTGTCCAACCGCTACATCTCCGGTCGCCAGTTGCCGGATAAATCCGTCAGCTTGCTTGACACCGCTTGCGCGCGTATCCAACTCAGTCAATCCGCCACGCCGCCGCCGATCGAAGACGCCACGCGCCGCCGTGACCAGTTAGATGTGTCGCTCAGGATTTTGAATCGCGAACAACAAACAGGCGTCGATCACTCCGAAGCGATCGCCGCGGCCGAAGAAGCCAAAGTCGCGGTTGAAGAACGACTTGAAGCATTGCAAAAACAATGGGAAGTCGAAAAGGAATTGCTGACCAAGATCGTCGGCCTTCGCAAACGGCTGGACAAAGATTCTCCCGAATTGGAACGGACCGGCGGCACTGATTCCGAGCCGAAAAAAGAAGGCGAAAAGGCTGGCAAGGTTGACGAGAATGCGGCCAAAAGCGACGCGACTGCCGAACCGACGGCTGCCGCCGAACCACCGACGGAAGAACAACTCACGCAGTGGCGTCAGGAATTAGTTGCCGCAGAAAAGGAACTGAAATCGGTTCAAGGCGAAACCCCATTGTTGTTTCCTTGTGTCGATTCCAGTGCGATCGCCGAAACCGTCGCTGCATGGACGGGGATTCCGGTCGGGCGCATGGTCAGCAACGAAATCAAAACCGTGCTGAATCTGAAAGAGTTGATGGAGGAATCCATCGTCGGCCAGTCCCACGCACTGGATCGGATCGCGCAAAGCATCCGCACCAGCCGCGCGCAATTGCGTGACCCAAGAACTCCGATCGGCGTGTTCTTGTTGGCCGGCACCAGCGGCGTCGGGAAGACCGAAACCGCGATCACGCTGGCCAATCTGCTGTACGGCGGCGAGCAAAACATGACGACGATCAACATGTCGGAATTCAAAGAGGAGCATAAAGTATCGTTGCTGATGGGGTCGCCTCCCGGGTACGTCGGCTACGGAGAGGGCGGTGTGCTGACCGAAGCCGTGCGCCGCAGGCCCTACCAGGTCGTGCTGT
>JAGQPO010000275.1 GCA_020426665.1 Planctomycetales bacterium | reverse complement strand
CCTTAATTCCTCACGTGTCAGTCAATGGGACTAACGATGACGGGACGAGTGATTTCTATAGCGTTGAAGTGAACAACGCGGGCGATCGCGGGATTTTCGATGTCGATTTCGGATCAAAGGCTCAAGAGGCAGAGCTCGTTCTCTATGATCCGAACGGTAACTTCGTCGCATCGCATCGTGACACCAGCGATGGTGGTGAAGATCCAGGAAGCGCAAAAAGATCTCGAGATCCATACCTGGATGTTCTATTCCCGACCAGTGGAATCTTCGTCGTTGAAGTCCGCCGCACCAACGGTCATCCCTTGAAATACCGCCTGAACGTCTCGATCGAGAATCACTCGATCGCCCCGGGTCAAGCGACGAACGATTACAGTTCAGGCGACCTCGATATTCGCAAGACCATCACGATCGTTGGAGCGGGGCCGGACACGATAATCGACGCGAAACAAATCGACCGTGTGTTTGATGTGCACCCCGGCGCTTGGTTGGATCTTAACAATTTGACGGTCACCGGCGGATTTGCCGCCCAAGGTGGCGGAATTCAAGTCCGCCCCGGCGGCACGGCTTATGTTCGTCGTGTACAGCTGGAAGAAAACTTTGCGAACGAAGGCGGCGGGATCGGAAACGAGGGCTCTATCTCGGTCTACGATTCAGCGATCGAGCAAAATACGGCGTTCGGAAAAGGCGGCGCCGTTTTTGATTCCGCCAGTGGCTTTACCAGCGTTTACCGTACGCTGATCGATAGCAATCGCACGGACAATCAATTCGCTTCTGCGATTCGTTCTGAGGGTTGGATGTATGTTTTCGATTCGACCATCACCGGCCACAACCAGTCTGCCGGTGTCACGATGGTCGAAGTCGGTAATTTCATGTCGTTACGCGGAACGACAATTTCCGAGAATGGCGACAACCAACTTGTCGAAATTGAACCCGGCGCGTTGATTGAAGTCATCAATTCGACGATCGCCCACAACACGTCGATCGATGCCTTCAAATCATTCGGCGAAATGAGAATTGGCGATAGCTTGATTGTCGGCAACAACGGATCGGACATCACGTTAGCCGGCGGAACACTTTTTTCCTGGGGCCATAACTTGCTCAGCTCGGTTTCGGCCAGCGTCCAGTCGATGTTGGATCCGAGTGATCGAATTCAATCAAATGCGATTGCCTTTTTGGCACCGCTGGCCGACAACGGCGGGCCGACGATGACACTACTTCCACTCGACGGGAGCCTGGCGATCGACGGCGGAAGGGTTTCTGGCGGAAGGATCAGCGAAGTGGAGCCCAATAACTCGCGTCTCAATGCACAATCCCTTGAAGAATCGCCATGGCTGGGACAAATCGATAACACTCCCAATGTGCCTTTTAGTTCGTCCCGACCGCACGTCACCGTCCAAGGCAGAGGCGATGGCACGTTCGACTACTATCGGTTTACGAACTCGTATGACAACAATGTCTTTCTGTTCGACATCGACGTGGATCGATCTAACGGTAATTACTTTGATAGTCAACTGTTCGTTTTTGATCAGTTCGGTTCACTGATTGCGGAAAACGACGATTCTCCTGTGGCGGACGAGGGCAGCACAGCGACACTCGATTCCTATTTGGAAGTGACGCTCGCAGCGGGTGACTATGTGGTTGCTGTCGGGCAATACAGCTCGCAAGCGTCCAATGGAGAATTGGTCGGTGCCCCGCCTCGGGCGGGCATCGAATACACGCTACACGTCGTTGCTGAATTGCACGATTCGGTTTGGGGTTTTGGTGGTGACCAGCGTGGATTCATTCGACCCCAAGACGGCGATGGCGACGGCGTGTCGGTCTCGGACATCGGAGCCATCGAGAAAACAAACGGATCGATCGAAGGCATTCTCTATTTGGACCTGGACCAGGATCGGGTCCGTGATCCGAACGAACCGGGGATCGAAGGACGCACGGTCTACCTGGATCGCAACCAAAACGGCGAGTATGACCTCGGCGAAACCTTTGTGACCACCAGCGGTGATGACCCGTCGACGGCCGATTTCATCGAAACCGGTCGCTATCGTTTCGACGGGATCACGCCGGGTACGGTCAGTGTCTCTCAAGTGCTGACCAACCAATTCGTCGCGACCGAAACCGGGTTTGGAGGACTCGAACGGTCAAGCCTCCGAGAGGACGGCAGTGAGTCGAGTTTTGGCAGCTTCGGACCGTCACTCAGCGGCGACGGCCGATTTGTCGTGTACGCCCAATTCCGAAACGCCGAAGGTTCGGAGGTGCAATATCTACTGAAAGATCGACAGCGTGATGTGATTCAACTGCTGCCGGTACCTGAGGGCGAAACAGGCGTCGGAGACGGAACACAGATTTCTGGTGACGGGAGCACTCTGATCATCGGTGAGGCTCCGAGCATCAGCGATGACGGTAATCTTGTAACTTACGTGACCCGTCCGATCGCCCCGGCCGTTGGAGTTGCCGACATCTATCTGTACAACCGGTCAAAGAAGAGCCTGACGAAAGTCTCGGTTCCCATCAATGGTACCGAGGCGAACGGTGATAGCAGTGAACCGCAAATCAGTGCCGATGGAAACTACATCACCTTCACCTCCGACGCGTCTGATCTGGTTTCGAGCGACTTCAATGGGGCATCGGATGTTTTTCGATACGAAGTCGCCACCGGAGCATTGGAGCTTGTCAGCGTTTCCAATCCGGCAGTTTTGGGTGGCATTCTCGCCGACGTCGAGCCTAACAATACGATCTCACTCGCGCAACAAACCGACAACGTACAATGGAGTCTTGCCTCCGATGGGGACATCACCGACAGCACTTCCATACCGCATTTGACTGTCCAGGGTACCGGCGACGGCACTTTCGACTACTACGCGTTTACCGTTTCCGGCGCCAATGTTCGTGGAATCTTTGACATTGACTACGGCTACACCGGCGTCTTTCCCGGCTCATTCGACACTGAATTGTTCTTATACGACCAGACGGGAACACTGCTGGATCTGAATGACGATGCCGTTGCAGGGGACGCCGGTAGCGACTCCAGTCTTGACTCCTTTATCGACTACCTATTTACGTCACCGGGAACCTACGTCGTCGCAGTCGGACGATTCGACTCGTTTCCATCGCAGGGAGGAGTGTCGGGTAATGCGCCAGATTATGGGGACACGTACGTCCTCCATCTGTCCGTCGAAGGCCATTCCCTTTCCCAAATCAATCCGGCGAGCTATCACCCATCGATCAGCGGCGACGGCAGCGTGATCACGTTTGCATCGCTCTCTTCCAACCTGATTGAAAACGATACCAACGGACTCGAAGACGTCTTTTACGTCGCGTTAACGGAACAAGAACAACAAGCGAATTTCGTCTTCAACCACTTCGAACGTGAACCGAACGACGGCTTAAGTCATTCGCAAAATATCGACGTCGGACGTTGGAGCCTGGGGCCGAGTTTTGACATCACCGAAAGCGATGTTCTGCCGCACCTTTCCGTCGAAGGTTCCGGCGACGGAACCTTCGACTATTATTCGTTCACCGTTGCCAATCCGAACAGCCGTGGAATTTTTGATATCGACTACGGAGTCGACCTCTTGGGCAATCGCTACTTGGACACCGAATTGTTCCTGTACGATTCCTTCGGATCGGTTCTTGCCCAGAACGATGATTCCAATCCATGGGTCGTCGAAAACGGAAGCACGAGCGGTCTTGAATCGTATCTGGAGTACACGTTCACGGATCCGGGAACTTACACCATCGCGGTGGGGCGATTCAACTCCACAGGCCAGTTCGGTGGAGTGAGTGGAAACCCGCCACAACCGGGTGACTTCTACGTGCTTCAGGTGTCCATCGAAGGACACTCGTATTCGACATCTG
>JAGQPO010000274.1 GCA_020426665.1 Planctomycetales bacterium | reverse complement strand
TTCAGATTTCAGATTTCAGATTTTGTGGTGGCGGGATCGATGCATGCCATCACTCGCAGATTTGCCCAACGGGTATTCACATCCATAGCCCTGGGGAATAGGGAACAAGCGAAGCGTTGTGACCGTATCCCCAGATGCAAAACATACCCCCTCACGCCCCCCAGCAGCCGTTCGGGGGAGCGCCTTTCTTGCAGGTTCACCTCGGATTACGTCCGAAATCGCTGGCACCCATTCGGACCTGCCCCAGTTGAGTATTCCACCGCACATCAACTTTCGGGTGGGGAGCGTAGCGGAAGTCGCCAAGACTTTCGTAAATGGCCGGACGAATCGAAACTCACGCACGAGTTCCGCTACCCGAAAATCAAGCTGCAACGAAGCTCTAAAACTCAATTCCAGAATCGATTTTTGGGTTGATCGCGACTTGTAAAACGGACTTCCGGTCCGTCATCAACCGACATCTGTCGACGGACTGGAAGTCCGTCGTACC
Source organism: Planctomycetales bacterium (assembly GCA_020426665.1). Taxonomy (GTDB): domain Bacteria; phylum Planctomycetota; class Planctomycetia; order Pirellulales; family Pirellulaceae; genus Stieleria. The sequence goes on along the minus strand of JAGQPO010000274.1, from coordinate 9,850 downwards.
CTAAAATCAAGAATTGACGAAACACTACCGTGCACGGTGCCGAATCAGGTCGCCGCGGCGCGATTGGACCAGCGCCTGACGGTGGGACGCAGGTCGTCCACATCGGTTTGGCCGTTGGTGGTTGCGGCGTCGGCAAAATGTCGGCGTTGGATTGCGTCAATGTCGGCTCGCAGTTCTGCTTGCTCGACCCGCGACCAGTCCATCGCATGGTCCTGTTCGATCCGGCGCAGCAACAGAGCGGCTCCGGTTGGCGTCAGATGATCGGGAATCGCGATAGCATTCGTTTCCGTCGCCGGGACCGTTTCGCGGCGCATCATCCACCAAACGATCATCCCAATCAACAACGCCGTACCGGACGCAACCAGTCCCCACGCGAACAGCGGAGTGTTTTGGGGCTGGAACCGCAACACTTCGCCTTCGACCGGCACCATGTCGTAATCTTCGTATGTGAACCGCGTGACGGATGCGGGCGCGACTTTGTTGTTGTCATCGTCTGAGCCGCCCAGCGAAACGAGTGTGTGTGTTGCACCTTCATTCAACTCGGGGAAAACAAATTTTTCCGGTTCGGTTGCGGCTACCGAATCCTCCGGGACATAGGTCACGACCCATTTTCGCATCGTGCCCAGCCGGAACAGTCCATCAGAGTCGGGGTCCAAATTGGGAAGACGTTCGGTGAAGGCGGCGTAGGGGTTGCGGGAGGTCGACTTGTTATCTTCCTCGGGTTGTGCGCGGTGCGATTGGCTGACATCGTACGGGTCGGCAATCAGTTGGGCATCGTCCAATTTGTAACCGGGAAGCGCGTCGGAAAGGTTTGGGAAAAGTTGACTGATGTTCGGCAGAACGCCCGCCGCGTGGGCAACGATTTCAAGTTTCACCGTCTGGCCATCTTTGCGTTGCAGCATCGGTCGGGCATCAAGGGTTTGTTTGATGACCAAGTCGGCGACGGGCCGCGGCGCGGGTTCGGCTGCGGCGTCGACCAAAACGGTGTTCGACAAAACCGGCAAGACGATCGGTCCCGAGGCGTCATTGAAGTGCATGTCCATCTGCACCGCGGGCAATCGATCGACGCTGGGATCGTTGGCTTTTAGAACGAGATAGGCCATCGGTTTTTCCTGCCAACCGGTTTGGCCTTCCAATCGAATCGGAACGGGAGGGTTCATCGGTTGAAAAAAGCCAATGCCGAGCAATTGTATCGTTCCGCCGAAGGACGACTCGATGCTTTTCTGTAAACGTTCCTGGTAATTGATCGTCGTCCACTGGCCGGCGTTGAATTGCGTGAAGCTGTCCATCAGGTATCGAGCAAATCCGCCGGATGATCGATCGATGGATGCAGTGTGTTGCAATGTCAGGATCGCTCCGAAAGGTTCGGTGCCGACACGGTCGCTGCCGTCGATGGCCAGCCGCAGGTGGATTTCGTCTTCGACCAGTTCGTTGTACAGATCCAACGTTCGGTGAATCGGCGCCCCGGCGGGATCGTCCCCGACGACGCGCGCAGCGGCCTGTAACAACCGCGGCTTGACTTCGGGTTTGGTTTGCGGCAAACCCGACATCACGCCACGGGCGAATTCGCCGAAGTGATAGCTCGCTTGTTCGGGGGCCATTTTCAAGATATCCGCGCGCAGGAAATCAATTTGGTCGGCGTTCTCCATGCCCTCGGTCATCAGGTCTTCTAACGTCAAAGCCCCCAAGTCGCTGGCACCCAGCGCCAGAGAGAACCAAACGTTGTGAATCTGCATGTCCGGGCGGACGCGTCCATCGGCGAGAGCCTGGCGGTATCGGGATGCCGCATCCTTGAATGCATTGAAGACAAGCTTGCGAGCCGCGTGGTAGGCCGCCGCGTCTTGTTCCCGTTCACCGCGAAACTGCATTCGGTCAAAACTGAGAGCGGCCTTCAGTGTGGCGTGTTGCCATGCGTCGCGTTCATTCTCGCTATTGGCCACAGCGGACTCGGCCAGCGCCGTGGCCAGGTCGTACCCGGTCTCAACGATCTTTCGCAGCTCTGATTCACTGCGTTCAAACCCGGCATCTTCTTGTGCCTTGCGGCTGCGCCAATCCCCGCTCAATCCTTGTCGCATGGTGGACGCGAGTTGCGCCGCGACGGGGGCATTGATTTGGTCGATCGGACCGAGCACACGTTCGACGGTCTCGCGTTCATACGCCTGGGTCGGGCCATAACAGGCGCTCAGCGCGGTGACGACACCCGGCAACCGCCGACCATCGATACCAATGTCGTCCAAGACGTTCAACAGTTCGGCCAAGCGGTCCAAATTGCGTTGCTGCCAACCGCGTGTCACCGGAGTGGACGGACGCGTGCTACGACTGTAAGAGTAAAAAAAAGCGCTGGTCGACATGACGGGTTGTGTCGTTCGGGCCTGCATCCGTCCGACCCACAGATCCAAAAAGTCGGTGGCCAGCTCGGTGCTCATCGAAGGTTGCCGTTTGACGCCTTGGGAAAGCAGATCCAGCGCCAGATCGGTTTCGTCAGCGATCAACGCGACTCCGATGAACGCCTTGTAGGCGCGCCCGACAAGGCTGGGTTCGATTTGCTGCCGCCAAGCTTCATCCGGCATCGAACGCAGCAGCAACGCCGCGACCTCGGACACCCCGCTTTTGTTGGACTGTTCCTTGATTGCGTTTTCGGCGCGCGATAACAGGCCGATGGTCAACATCCGCAGCGGGATGGTCAGCTGGTCGAACTGTACATTCTGTTGATCCAGCAACGTGTCGACGGCTTCTTTCATGGTCAAGATTGCCTGGGCGCGGGTGGCTTCGGGCAATTTGTCGTCTTCCAGTTTCAATGCCTTCAACGCCACCGCTTGCAACCCGGCAGGTGCCAGCGACGGGTGTTCGAACAGGCTGCGCAGCCATGTCAGTCCCGGTCCCGGCGGCACACGTGGCAACAGGTCGACCGCTCGGCCAAGGCAATCCGAACGCATCGACGTGTCGGCACTGTCAAGTAACGCGATTTCACCGAACAATGACCAAGCCGTCTCGACCATGCGATCGCCGGCGGCGTCTTTGGATTCGGCCGCGCGGGCCAATTGGTACTCCGCGTGGCCTTTCATCACGGTCGCGTTTTCCGACTTGCGGGCTTCGTCCAGCGACGGCATGAATTCAAAGGCCTCGATCGGTAAACCCGCAGCCAACAACAGCCGCATCGTTCGGTTGCGTTGGACGTCGGACTTGGAACCGAACCAAGTGGTGCCTTGGCGAAACTTTTCGATCAACGGTCGCGTGCTGGTTTTCCGCGCAGCCGTTCTTAACAGCCCGGCCAGCGAGTCAACTTGCCAATCGGTCAATTCCGCCGGCGCCGCTTCGGACAATCCCAAGACGTCTTCGGGGATCAGTTCCGATTCGGCATGATTGGTTCCCTGGATCAGTGCAGCGTACATCCCTTCGGCCTCGTTGCCGGCCCGCAACACCAACAATGCCTTGACCGCAGCCCATTCCGCCGCCATTGCGTGTCGATGAAACCATTGCACGATATCCTGGTCGCTCGCGTCTTCGGGCGGCAGCGATTCCGGTTCCAATCCGATCTGGCTGCGCGCACCCAGCACCGCTTCAGGTCGTCTCACGAAGTTGACCGATCGCATCAGCCGCACCAGTTGACGACGACGCGTGCTGGTCGCTGCTCCCGAGGCATTACCGGTTTGCAACCATGGTGCCAAGTCAACGCCCAGGTCTTTGTAATAAACAATCATCGCGCGTCGTTCATCGTCCGGCAACGTTTTGATCGTGTCCAAGATCGCCTGAGTGTCGGCGTCGGGCTTTGCAGTGGCCGCGGTTTGCGGTGCAGTGACTTGCGCCGGTGTGTCCCCGGCATTGTCGTCGGCAAAAACAACTTCGATGTCTGCGGCCGGTTGCGAATTGGCCGTCTGTGGCGCAGCCGTCGCGGGACGTAACGCCCGCATCAGAATTGCCGATGCCGCAGCGGGCTTGGATGTAGTTTGCGCGTTCGTCGGCGTCGCTTGCACGATTGCGATGCACAGTACGACCGCGGTGATCGCGGCGGTACTACGGCGACAACGTGGATATGACGAACGAGCAACCGGACGAGCCCCGTTGATCAAGGCTTCATTGGACGGCTGGTGAATCGGGCGATGGGTCATAACAGGCAACTTGTTTGCGACTTGGTTGTCGATCTTAATTGATCGTAACGGTCGGTGGGGTGAGTTGAAGGTGATTGAGTCGGTATCCGTTACCATCCCGCTCCGTACGGACCTGGGATACCTGCGCCGCTGGCCGGCGGTCCGTCTTGCAGCGGGCCTCGGCCCGGGCCTTTTCCGGGTCGATCTCCCGGTTCGCCGTCGCCGGGTCGGCGGGCCAGCGGGGCTTTACGCGGCAGCGGTAATCCCTCCAGTTGGTCGGAGGAGCTTTGTTCCAGGTTAAGCACTTGTTCAAGGTTGCGTTGCAGTTTTTGATCCCGGCCAAGATTCTCGGATTCACCGCCTGGGTTTGCAGAAATCGCGTCATCACTTGAACGGTTTTCATTCGCCGCAAGGTATCGATAGTGCTGGCGGGCCTGGTTGGCGACCGGTCGCCAGACCTCGGGCGCTCGACCTTCTTCACGCAACAGCCGGGCGCCGATGTACTGTGCCGCGGCAAGCTCTTCGCGGATCGCATCGACCGGCAATTCCGCCGATGCATCGACGTCACCGGAAGCGGCAAGTTCGCGGGACTCGGCCACTCTCAGGTCCAGCAGCGCTTGTAATTGTTCGATGCCGTTGAACACTTCGCCGGAACGCACCATCGCGCGGGCTTCGGCCCAACGAAGTGACTCTAATAATTCCTGGTCGGCGCGCGGCAAGCCCGCATCCTTTGAATTGCTTTGTGCCATTGCCTTGAGCAAAGTTTCGGTCGCATTCCCGTACAATTCGACCGTACCATGCCAAAGCTCGGCCGCATGTTCGTAAGCGGCATTCTGTTTTCCCGTCGCATCCATCACTGACACGGCCAGCGGATGATCGGGTTGGGTTTTCCAATCGACCCCGGCGATAAAGGCGGTGCGGCGGGCGACCAATACATCCAACTGCGTCTGATAAGCAACTTCCTGTGCCTCCGCCGCGGTCACGGATTTCGATTGCGCCACTCGGATCATTTCCGCCGCCTGGTCTCGCGCCAGCCAAGCCTGACCCGGACCGTAATGATACGCGGTGACAAAAACAGGCAACACTAACCATATCAACCACAGGGCCGACGTACGCATCAGACGGGTTCTCCGGAAACAGGTTCAATCCGACTCGGCCGCGCGACCGGAAACTGCGATTCCCACCGCATCACATCATTGCGTTGTCGTGGGGCACCGAACAGACACAACGCGGGCAGCAGCATCGACAACAGTGACGCGCCCAGACACACCGCCACGACGGCCGCTTCACGCAGCCCAACTCCGTCGGCCACACGTGGTTGGATGATCGATAAACGGCTCATCAATTCACTGGGCAGATGTCGCACGTTGGCGTCAAAGTATGTTCCGTGAAGCTGATCGGCAAGCGATCGCAGCGAATCGGCGTCCTGACGCGAAGCGTGGCCGGCGACCGTCGTCGCCTGGCCGGTTTGCCCCAATCCGATGACGACCGTGTCGGCAATCGCTTTGGGAACTGCGCGAATTGGTGTATTGTCCGTGCTGTCACCGTCACTGACGACCAGCAATAACGCCGATTTGTCCGGCCATCGTCGCGCGTATTCGATCGCGTCGGAGATGCTGGACGAAAGTTGTGTCGGTCCGGGCTCGAAGGCGCTAAAGACGGGCAATCCGTCGAACAGGTTTTGCACCACCGATTTGTCAAACGTCTCTTCGACGATCGGCACGGCTCTGGTGTAAACGCCGAAGACCGTAATACGCGTGTTCTCGGCATCCAAGCGATCCAGCACGGCTTGGATCACTTCGCCGCCGCGGACCATTCGTTGTTGGAATTCGCCGCTATCCGGATCTCGCTGTCCGGCGTCTTCCGCGAACATACTGGGCGAAGAATCCAGACAGACCAATACATGCTTTGAAGCCTCGGGTGCCGGTTCTACTTCCGCGATGCGAGGCGGCTCGCAAATCAAAACAGCAAGTCCCCAGGCCACTATCCCCATCGTCGCAACGCGAATCACCGGCACGGATCTGGCCCACACCGCCGGTCGGCCTTCGGGCCCAAAGGCAAGCTTCGCGACTCGACGCGTGCGACGCACTTGAATCCACTCGCCGATGGAAACGATCGCGATACAAACCAACCCCGCCAACGTCGCCGTGGTCAAAGGGCTAACTGCTGTGCCGTCTACCATGGCGTGTATCTCCACTTCAGCAGACTCAGCGCATACAACACCAGTGCAACGGCTCCGATCCACACAAACGGTTCAAAGTAGTCCACCGGCACAGACGCGTTGGCCACAAACCGAGCCGGCTGCATTCGATCAATGTGGTCAAAAATCAATCGCAGCCCGTCGGAGTTGGTCGCCAGAAACGCGTCGCCGCCGGTGGCTTTTGCGATTCCAGAGACCTCCGATGGAATCGTATCGCTGCCGATGTGAATGTGATACATCGTGATCCCGGCGTCGTTTAATTGCTGCGAGATTCGGTCGATGGGATCCTGGCCACGCAGGTCGCCGCTGGCCCCGTCGGAGACCAGGATCAACAATCGATCGCTGGTCGCCGGTTTCCGCAGACCGAGACGCGACGCCGATCCGTTGTCCGAAGTTGAACTGCCCAGGGAAGCGGATCGAAAAAGTTGCTCCGCGGCTCGTCGTCGTCGCCACTGGTCAATGTTATTCGTCTCGGCATCACTACCATTCAACCGCGCCGCTTCCCGTTGCATGTTGTCGGCACAATAAGTCAACGCCGCTCCGATCATCGTCCCGCCCATCCCGCGCGGTTGGTTATTCGGACTTGCGAATGCCAATGCATTACGTATCGTTTGCAAGTCTTTGGTCAGCGGTACCCAGCGCAGCGGCCAAGATCCGAATAGGGTCAAACCGATTGCGTCACCTTCGCGGGCATAGGTGAACGATTCGATCGCCGCCGCCGCACTCTCGTAACGATTCTGTTCGCCCATTCCCACACTCATGCTGCCCGAGACGTCCATGCACACGGTGATGTGTGTGGCGACGCGGTCCCGATCAGGCACCATCAAAACCTGTGGCCTGGCGATCAAGACGACCGCAACCGCCAATAACAACGCCGGCAACAACTCCGCACCACGCAACACCATCGCCAGCCAACGACGCGACGCGTGCGTTTCATGGTCGAACGGCATTCGCAATCCGACCCCACGACGGCGTACCGACCAAAAACCCAACGTCAATGGAAGAACAAGCAGCAGTAACCATTCGGGATGCACAAACGTCATGCGACACCTCCGAACTCGCGCGGCTGGGTGGATGAAACATTATTTTGCGGGTCCGCATCATCAACATTGTTCTCCAGCAAGCTGGCGTGATACGGGGCAAGTAAGGCGTCTATCGCGGCAGGGCTGATGTTCGGCTGTCGTGTCGCATCCGAATCATTGGCATCACTGCCATCGGCATGAATCCATGCCTCCAGCGTTCGCAGCAATCCACCCGCTTCGGCATGGCGACGCATGATCGGCAACGCTTGGGCCATCGACTTTGGTAAACCCAGTCGCCGTTGCCAAAACACATACAGCAGCAGTTCCAGCCGACTCTGCTCGTCGACGGTCAACAGACCTTGGCTTGCCCGATCGACAAGCGGTCGAAGACGATCGGCCAGCGTCGTCGTCGGTACAATCGGTTGCGGAGGCGCCGGTCGACGCGATCGCAGGCGGAGCACGCCCCAAACGATCGGAACCGCCACCCAGATCAGCGCAAATGAAATGAGCGCCGCACGGTAGCCCCGCGGCGCATGCACCACGGGATCATCGATTTCATACAGACTCGTTCCGTGCCCGGCCGGCAACTCCGAAACAACGCGGACGTTCATCGCCGGTAATGCTTTGCCGTCTGCCAGCGGCGATCCGTCTCGCTGGACGACCCACCGTGATAAATCGTAGTCACCCGCGACGGCGCCAAAGAAGCGAAGTGTGTAATGCGACTGGTTGTCTGACGAACCAGACCCATCGGTTAATCGTTCCAGACGCACCAGCACCTCCGCATCGATCGATTGATCCGGGATCGCGCGAAGCGTGGAACTTGCGTGCGAGAACGACAATTGTCCTGTCAACCCGCGTTTGACCGTCAATTGGATCGGCTCGCCGTCGTGCGTTGCCCCCGCATCAACAGCCCCCGCATCAAAAGCCTGCGCCGAAGTGGGCGTCGGCACGAACACCCAGCAAGCGATCGCAACCACAGGGATCCAAAGGAAGAGACGCTTTCTCATCGCTGCCCCCGCATCCGCATCGCGCGGGTCAGCAGGAATTGGCGCAGCGGCGAGAGCATCGGCCGATTCGTGACCAGTTTCAAATAGCTGACGTCTGACCCGGCCAAGTCGCGGGCCGTCGTACAGTCGTCGCGCCAACGTTGCCGTCCATCCGCCAGGAACGTGCGTCCCGACTCGGCCTCGCTGCCGCGGAAATAACCCCCTCGCAGCCCGCCAACCTCCGCGGGGTCTTGCAAGTGCAGCACGACGACGTCGTGTTGGTGTCCCAACTGACGCAGCACGGTCAGCGCGTCTGGATCATGCAGATCGCTAAACACCACCAACAGACTGCGGCGGGTAAGCCGCGCGGACAACGCCGTCAAACGCTCGCCCACCTCGGTGGACTCCTCGAAATCATGGACACGCAACGGTTCCAGGTCGCGCCACAAATCGTCGGGCGATAAACTGGGGACGCCATCGGATCGTGATCGTTTGTGTCGTGCGCCGGCGCTCAGCACACTGACCGGACTCAAACGTCGCACGCCCACCAATCCGAGCGCCGCAGCGGCCCAAACCGCGAGCCCAAGTTTGCTGAGCGATGTTGATGACACACCCATCGATGCAGACGTGTCGACGATCAAGTACATGGCGACACGTTTTAGCGTTTCGTGCTGTTTAACGTATGCAACCGGCATTCGCGCACTTAATTTCCAATCAATCTGTCGAACGGGATCTCCCGGTTCATACGGCCGCGACTGGGCATACTCCAATCCCGAACCGACGAACAACGAATCGTCGGTCCCGAACGCGATATCATCGGCGATTCGGCGCACGACCAGCTCAAAATTGGCTCGCGACAGAATGTCGGGGCTGGGCAGCGATTCGCGGTGGCGTGATGCAGCGTTCATGCTTTGGTCTGGTATCGCGTTTCAAAGCATCTTGTTTAACAATTGATCCAACATCACCCCCGGCGTGACGCCATCGGCCAAAGCTTCGTAACTTAATCGAACACGATGCAAAATCACGTCTTCGGCCAACGTGAATAAATCCTCGGGCACGACATAATTGCGTCCGTAGATGAACGCCCGCGCCCGCGCGGCCTGGACCAGACTCAACACAGCACGAGGGCTGCAACCCAGTACCAAGTCTTTGTGGTCACGCGTGGCATTGATCAATTTGACACAATCGTGAATGAAAACTTCGCTGACGTGAACGGCCTGGACTTCCGTCATCGCTTCGGTCAAGTCGCTGACGTCCAATTTGTGTTCATCACAAATCGCGTCGAACATCGATTGTGGTACCGCGCCATCGCCTTGGCGTTGCAATTTAAGTTTCAACGCTCGGCGCACCACTTCGGTTTCTTCATCCGGCGTGGGGTAGCGAAGTCGGTGGCACATCATGAACCGGTCCAACTGAGCTTCGGGCAACTCAAACGTCCCCGCTTGCTCGACCGGGTTTTGTGTGGCGATGACCAAGAAGGGAGCCGGCAGCACGTGGGTTTCGTCGCCGATCGACACACGACGTTCCTGCATCGCTTCCAACAGCGCCGACTGA
>JAGQPO010000273.1 GCA_020426665.1 Planctomycetales bacterium | reverse complement strand
GACTTTGACTTGGAACGAATCTTCGGTGACGAAGGAGCAAAGATCGTTCACATGTCCGGATTGATTGCTGCTCTTTCCGAAGAGACCAGCCAGTTCTGTTTGGAAATCGCCCGCGCCGCTAAAAAGCACGGCGCTAGAATCTCGTTCGACCTCAACCACCGTGCTTCGTTCTGGGTCGGACGCGAACAAGAACTTTCGGCGGCCTTCAAAGAGATCGCAAGCCTTTCGGATATCCTGATCGGCAACGAAGAAGATTTTCAATTGTGCCTGGACATTCAGGGACCCGAAGCCGGCGGCAAAGACATCTCCGCTAAGATTGACGGCTTCAAAGAAATGATCCGTCGCGTCAAAAAGGAGTACTCCCAAACGACCCTGTTCGCGACCACTCTTCGAGAAGTTGAAAGCGCTAATTCACACATGTGGGGCGGCATCGTTTCCCATGGGGATGAATACACCGTCGTCGAGCCGCGCGAAATTGGCGTGTTGGATCGCATCGGCGGCGGAGACGGTTTCGTCGGCGGATTGCTGTACGGTGTTTTGAAAGGCTGGGACGCCGAGAAAAGCACCCACTTCGGTTGGGCCACGGGAGCCTTGGCAGCGTCGATGTACACCGACTACGGCCAACCCGCCGACGAAGACCAGGTGTGGAGCATTTGGCAAGGCAATGCCCGCGTCAAACGCTAGGGCGATTGCCAATCAAGAATCGCTTGGCTGGGACAAACCAGCATGATCACATTCAGCACCAAACAATCGCGAATCGTTGCCAGCAACACGAGCTCGACAATCACAAAGATAGCCAGCACGTAATACCAGCGCAGTCGCGATGCGATGGTGTATCCCAGTAAACACGCAATTAAATCGAAGATGCTGTTTGCGATCGAATCACCAAAGTAGTCCAACGAAATGGTCGCTTCGCGGTAGCGCTGAATGACCATCGGTGAGTTTTCCAAGATCTCCCACATCGCCTCGACCGCGCCCGCAGCGACCAACCGAGTCGCACCGCTGAAACGATGACGCAGCGGCCACAATACGGCAAAGAAAACAAATCCGTGCAACACGTGGGAAAAAAAATACGGGTCAATCAGGTGCTGTGAATTGTGCTGCGAGTAAATCTCCCAAGACCAGGGGGAAAACCCGCCGCACTTACACCAGGGTCTGCGGCCAAGCCACAACAGCACCGCCACCATCGCCACTGTAATCAACCCCAGGTCGCCCCAAACCGGTCGGGATCGAGGCCGTATGGTTTCGCGGTTTGAACCCGACTCTGACATGATGATTCACTTTGTTGGGGCAAGGCAACGTACGGGAAAAGTGTCCGACCGACCCTAGCGTCGCGGCCCGGCCGGGTTCCCGTCGGTGGACTTTACATCATTTAGACTCTGCATCGATGAAAAAATGACGAATCAGAAGGCGGACGTTCGCGCGTTGCGTTGCGATAGTGGCGGCGACTCTTACGATTAGGAAGATCATTCACTCAATGTATGGGCGGGTCGCTACAGTGAATGCCGATCGCGATGACGGCCCCCGAGGCGGACTCCGGAGACTGTTCTCGCGTCCTGACGTTGACACGCTCCTTTCTTTCAACCGTTCGATCTGCCATGAATTGTTTGAAGTCCTGCATGCTGTTTTACCTAGCCGCCACGTCGATGCTTGTTGCCGGCTGCGGAACCAGCGAAACGACGGTGATCCAGCCACAAACGTATGAGTTAAACGAGCAAGAACAGGCCAACCGGGAACGCGCGGAGAAGGCTCTCGCCGAACAACAACAGTAACCCGACGGAAAACTGATACCGGTATCGTCATCCATTCTATCAAGGAACTAAACGTGGAACATACATCACGCTGTCCCAAGGGTTTCACACTGGTGGAGTTGCTGGTCGTGATCGCGATCATCGGTATTCTTGTCGGACTGCTATTGCCCGCCGTTCAAGCCGCTCGAGAAGCCGCACGCCGGATGAGTTGCAGCAACAACTTCAAACAGATAGGCATCGCGGTACACAACTACCACGCGGCATACAAACAACTGCCGATCCACATGGGCGGCACGCGACGGATCCCATCGACGGGAAGCTGGTTCAGCAGCTACGGCGACGATTGCAACATGATGATGTTAAGCACGTTCGTCGGATTGACGCCGTTCTTTGAACAGCAGGGAATCTGGGACCAAATAAGCACTCCTAACTCCGTTGATTTGACCAATCCAGGGGTCCAGCGGGTTCCGCCTTGGCCGGCGATGGGGCCGACGCCCACCGAAGAAACCAATGCCGTTGCGATCGTCAATCAACACAACAACGCTTACCAGCCCTGGATGACCGAGATCCCGATGCTGCGGTGCCCCAGCGATCCCGGGGTCGGATTGCCGGCGATGGGCAGAACCAATTACGCGACCTGCCTTGGCGACGGTCTTTACTTTACCGACAACGGTCCGTACTGGTACGACCTTCGCGGCTTTCCCAAGATCGAAATCCATACCAGTTCGAATCTAAGATTGATGGCAGCAGGACGTGGCATGTTTGTCTCACGCACCACAAAGAAGTTTCGCGACGTCTTGGATGGACTGTCCAACACCATCATGTTCGGCGAAATTGCAACCGATTTGGGTGACCGCGATGTTCGCACTCGAGCACACAGCTTTGCCCCAGGCACGTTCTCCGGTCTCCGCGACAACCCGACGGTGTGTCGGCCTGATATCGATCCGGAACGGCCCAGGTTTTGGAACCCTTCGGTTACCAACTTGCTGGCCGGAAACCAAGGCCGCGGATTCCGTTGGGCCAGCGGCATGCAGCCCTACACTGCCATGAACACCATCCTGCCTCCCAACAGCGAAACGTGCATGTCACTCGAGGATACGACGCCAGGCGTGTTGTCGGCCAGCAGCAGACACCAGGGTGGCGCGCACGTTTTGATGGGGGATGGAGCGGTTATTTTTATGACCGATTCGGTCGAGGCAGGTAATTCGACCAACGGAACCGTCACCGACGTCGGAACCGGAAACCGGGCTCCCGGTTCTCCAAGCCCCTATGGGCTGTGGGGAGCGTTAGGGACCCGAGCGAATTCAGAAGTCATTCAGGAACAGCTCAATCAGTAGCCGCCGGCAATATATCCCCTCAAGAGACTCGCAGAAGCAGCCATTGCCGCGGCCATTTCCGCGGCGGCTGGCGGTCGTTGTCTGTTGATTTCGGAACCTGGCTAACCGACGTGAATGCTCTCGTCAGTTGCCAACTGTCATACACTCGTGGCTTCGCAATGGCCTATGATTCACTTCATAAGCCCTCTTCCGTTCACGATTCTGACAAACCGCTCCGATGGCCGAGAACACTTCAACCACTAAGCCGCAGCGTAAGAAAAAGGGCAAAAAACCGAGACCTGGTGCACCGATCCCGATGCCCCCATGGCTAGGTTATCCGCTAACGGTGGGAACCCTGGCGGCAGCGTTTTTGTTTTATCGTCGCGGCGACCCCGTTGCTGCCGTCACGATTGTTGTGATTGCTATTTCCGGTTGGACGGGGTTCCGAATGGGACTCGGACGAATCACTGCGACGGTCGTGGCTCTCGCGGCAGCGATCGCATTTGCCCCGTCGCTGGGCATGAGGTTCGAAAGTCAGTTTGCCAACCGCTTTGGCACGACAGGGTTGACCAATCGGTTCCTTTGCATCGCATCGATCGGGGTGCTGATCTCGTTAGCGCTGACGTTGGTGATGAACCTCATCACTCATCGCATCCTGTTGAAGCGACGCAAATTAAGTTTTGCCAACAGCTTGGCCGGATTTGCAGTCGGCATTGCCGAAGGCGCAGCGATGGCTCTTTTGGTTCTTGGCGGTCTGCTGAGTATGCAGTTGTGGCAACGCAACGAAGACATCGCCAACAATTCAACGGCAAAGGCTGTCGACGAATGGGCCTCGCGCACGCGGCAAAGCGTGATCGGCTCCGTCGTACGCGATTACAACCCATTTGAACGAATCAGTTTCTTATCCGGCGTCGACGAAGCTCGTCTGACCGCTGGGCGATTGAAAGATCCAAGGAATGTCCAGCGATTATTAGAAAACCCAAGAATTGCCAGACTTCGCTCAGACCCCGCCGTTGTGTCCGCGATCGAGGACATTCGTCGTGACCCGAAAATCCAAGACCTCATTAACCACAAGCAACCGATGGACCGCCAAACAATCATGCATCTGATGAGCAGTCCAAGTGTGATGCGATTGTTAGACAACCCAGAATTCGTCGAACAAGCCCGCAAAGCCGTCCAAGAACTAGATTAGCGGTTCGTTAGTCTCGCAAGATCCACCAAGTACGGCTGAGCGCCGAAGCCTCGCTTCCAGATTCTCGCATTCGCCGTGCGGCATCGATGATTTCCGGTGGCACGCTGTCCCTGCCGGACAGGTACACCAAGTGATGGACTTTGCGATCAAAATCATCAATTGAACGCAACCATGAAACCGGCAAGGGCGCATCGTTGCTGGGGAAGTCCACACTTAACTGCTGCTCGAAACTGATCCCTGGCTTCGGTCCGCCACCAAGTGGTCGCGACTTTGGATCACGCGAACCTTGCAGATCGGGCTGAGCCAAAAACGTGCCTTGTGCATCGGAGCTTAACCGACCACCGATTCGCCGCATCGCAACATCAACACGGTCCTTCAATGCCGACGGCGGCGTTTGGACGGTTCCCGCAAACGCTGCGACCAGCTCCAGAGCTTCCGAATGCTGTTTGTCCGAGGCCGTCAACATCGCATCACCAACCAGTGCTTCGGGCACACTACGACGTGCCATTGGCGACGAAATAATCAATGCGAGAGTTCTGGCGACGTCGAAACCATTGTTTTTCAAGTCGTCGGCTAGCAAACGATGCAATCGATCCAAATTCCCATCAACCGGCGGAGCAAACGCGTCGACCGGTGACGGCTTTAACGGTCGACCATGCACCAGTCTCCAAAGCGAATCCACCATGCTTCCGGCAAGCGCATCACTTCCGACAAGTGTTTGAGCCCATGTTCGAAAATCAGTGATTTCGTCTGGCGATTGCAGCAGATAGCCACTGACTTTTGGAGAAGCCAACTTCTGCCTGCCGTCAAGCAGTTCGAAAAACGTTGACTTCGCCCCGCCCACATCTGACACTGTCCAGCGACCGTCTTTGTGGACAACAAAGTTGTTTACCATCGCAACGAACGACCAGTAATCATCTTGCGTTCCGGACCGACCGATGTGTGAGTCATGACATCGTACACACCTCAGGTCAGCGTTGATGGAAATGCTCGCCAGATGCTTGGCGATCCCTTCGTTGCCTCCCTTTCCTATGGTTTCATACCAACGACTCGATTGCGAATTGGTTCCATCGATCAGCGAGACCAATGTCACATCCAACTGCGACTGGCCACCGATTCCGGCCGCCAATTCGTCCACCAATTCCTTGTTCTCTGGCTTGGCAAAGGAAGCAGCACTGTGACCGGTGGTTAGTGCGAGCCATCGCTTGGTGATCTCGTCGGCATTGGACGAACTGGCCAGTAGATCTCGTAAACGCTCGGGGTCGGCGAGCGCCTGCTCAGGCAAATCGACTCCTAATCGAGTCTTTAGACGGGATGCGACTTCATTCGGTTGAGCCTCTGGTGTGGGAGTAACACCAATAGCATTCCAGTACTTGTATGCTGTTTCAGCGGCTTGCTCAGCAACCAACGTTACCGGCGTTTCCGAGGCAGACGAGATCGAGCTCCCACCGGAGAGCGAACGATCCGTCGATTTTATTTCAGGATTCGCGGCGATCACCGGCGATTCAATTCGATCTGACGAATCGGGCAACAGGTCGGTCGATCCGGGATTCTCTAAAACAATCCCCATGCCGTTTGTCGACCGGGAACCTTGCTGATCATTCGAAGCTAATCCATCAACACCAATCCGATCCGAGTCGTCAATTCGATTCGGTTCAGAATTCAACCGATCGCCGTTGTCACCGAGATCGTCGGACACAACCGATTGGTGATCGGCTTGGGTCAGGCCGTTTTGGCCATTCGGTTGAGCGGTCAGCCAAATGACTGCGATGATGGATGCGGCGATGGCGGCCAAAAGAGAAACCGTTCGCGTGAGCGCATACGGCTCGGCGGCGAATGCCCGAGTGGTGACCGGTGAATCAACCGACTCACTGACTCCGGCAAGTTGGGCCATGATCACATCCGACAAATTCGGCGGTGCCTTTCGTTTGCTCAGTTCGGCAGGCACAAATTCGGGCAACAGTCCATCGATCACCGGGTCGCCGTCATCGATCAGGTCGGCTCCCGTCTCGGCGACATCACCGATGCTGGCCAGCTGCTCAAGGATCTTTGCGGACAAATCTGGCGGAGTGATTCTTGCGGCCGAATCAGAGGGCAAAAATTCGGCCAACAAACTGTCGATCAACGGATCGGAATCTTCCAGGGCTTCGAACCGTTTACTCTCGGTATCCTCGGCGGGCTCAGAAGAAGCAAGTTGCGCCAAAATCTTGGCGGTCAAATTCGGCGGCCGCAGCCGCCGCGCGGCACTACTGGGCACAAATTCAGCCAGCAATGCATCGATCACCGGATCGGCATCACTTCGTTCTTTTCGCGGCTGATTGGTCGAGGGTATCGTCATGGTTCGTTTGTAAG
>JAGQPO010000272.1 GCA_020426665.1 Planctomycetales bacterium | reverse complement strand
CGAATGGAATTCACGCTTTCGCCGTTGACAAAGATACTGTACAGCTCGCCCCCACCGGGCAGGCCGACACTCAAGCTGCTTCGCTGGATCACCTCGACGATCACATCGACCGACGTCAATTGATCGCCGGTAGGAGACAAAATCGTGGTCAATGTGCCTTTGGCGACACGAAGCTTCAATGAATCCGCCAACGAATGACGCTTGGCCAGGATCACAAGGTCTTCTGAAGGGGCGACGGAACGCTGGGCAAACACCGGCGCGTTTTGGTTCCCGGACTCACGCAGTGCTGAGGGTACAGAGGTCCAATCGGTGCGCTGCCAACCGTCGCTCAACCGCCCATGATCTAACTCCAATCGGCCGCCCGCACGAACTGCGACGAAATAAGCCAATTGGCGGGAACCGGGGAATGCGACGGGACGAAGAGTTTCCGAGTCATTGGGACGATCCCCGCGTCGTTCGTACTCGATTCGAAAGTCAATTTTGCCGACGACTCGACGCTTGAACTGCACTTCCCAAGTGTTAGATTCCGGCGCCGTTCTGACCAGATCGCTGACCGCATTTCCAGACGCGCGAAGCGTTTTGATTTCGTCTTCGTCCGTGATCGGCAGAACGACTCTCAGCGATCGAATCGACGCGTTTTGCACGTTGAAATCTGCGATCAGCGCGGTCCGAGTTTGCCCCTCACGCAATGTGACTTCATGCAGTAGCTGGCCGGTTACCCATGGATCAAGTTTTTCAATTCCTAAAACCAGATTCCAGTCGCGTTGTAAGAGTCGAAACGCCAGTGACCCTTGCGATTGGCCGCCCATGGTGCGCGGATCGGTTTCGGAAACATTCTGACGCGTCACGGTTCGCAATCGTATTCCGGTCGTCGGCCGCACGACCAATTCGCCGGTTTGGCGACTCGCTTCGTTCAAAAGGAAATGTGGGATCTGCCAGTCCCCGACATCGGTCGGGGCGGTGCCCGAAAGTGCGAGTGAAAAACTTTGCGTGCCAATCGTTTTGCCGTTCAGGTGCATGATGATCTGGCGATTGCCACCCTCGATCATTTCAGCCCAATGATGCAGCGCGGGACCGCTTAACGATTCGACTTCCAATCCATCGGGAAGCGGAAAACTTAATTGAAACAATCCGGCGCGAGAGATTTCCACAACAAAATTGACACCCAAAACAACACGTTCATCACCGAGCGAAAGCACTTGCTTGCTGACGATGCGAACCTCCGAGTCGACCGGCGCGACCCGCACTGCGATCTCCCCGCCTTCGCTGCCGTAGCGATAGACTCGATGCAAGACGGCTTGCTGGTTGGGAATCAGACTTGCGTCGAAGTCGCCCAGGTTGACGGCCGACATTTGCTTCGGCTCCGATTTCTCTGGTTGAGCTTCGGGGCCGAATGCGATCGCGACCAGGCCGACTTCGCCGCTGGCATCGGCGACTTTCAATGGAGCGACAATCAAGTCTGCGGGCAACGGGTCGAGACCACGTTGTGTCTCGATCATGACATCGAACGCTTGTGATTGCGCGGGCTCGATTCGCAGTTTCAAATTGCCGCTATCGGCATCAAATTGCCATGATCCGATCGGGCCCGTGACCGCACTGACGGTGATGCCTTTGGGAACGGACACATTCAATTCTTTGACTTGGCCCTGTGATGTTCGGACGTGTAAACGATGGCGACCATCAACAACACCCGGCCCGGGAAGATACAGGTTGGACGCTTCGACAAAAAATTGGGTTTGTTCTGTGGTGACATCACGAACCTGGGGTCTTAGGAAAAAATGGGCTTTCCCCGGCGACAGCAGCGCACTTGCCTGTGTCGCGTCGGCCGCGTCGATCGATTCAATTTGCGCAGCGTTGGGGCTGGATACTTCCCAACCGGGTTCGTCGTAGCGAATTTCGACTTGCCCTACCGCCGCCGCCCCGGTCAGAACCGGGATGCCGTCGATTGGTTTGACCGCTTCGACCTGGTATGCGAACGTCGCTTTAAAATGGTACGTCTTTGGACCTGTGTTAGAATCCTCGGCTGCCGTCGCGGTGTCGTCGGACTCAGTGTCAGCGGAAACTGTATCAGCCGAAACTGGAATGCTGACAAGATAGGCCAGCCCTTTGCCGGGGATGTCGACCTTGGTCAGACGAAGACCCTCGCCTTCGAATCGCGTCAATACCGCAGGCGCTTCCAGCAAGATGAATTGGTCACCCGATCGACCGGACAACGTGATGGTTCCGGTCGCTCTAAGCCGGGCATCTTGATGAGTGATCGACCATTGTTGCACGATCGTGTCGGCTGGGACAAAGCCCGTGGTGTTTTTTGCCGAGGCAACTTCCTGGTGAGTTAATAACAGCGCGAACATCAAAATGGTCGTGACAACCGCACCCGAAGCGCCGGATCCGTCATCCGCGGCAGGTGTTGTACTGTCAACGTTCGACGTCCGTTTTGCGCTAAGACGGTGAAACCATGCACTTATCCGCCGCAGAGAGTTTGATGCGGGCGGCACAAGAAACAGCAGAGCAATCGCGATCGCGAGCAGCCCAAAGAACCACGGAGCACCATCGCCTTGCAGCAACACACCAAGGGCGATCAGAAAAACACCGCCGCCGCGAATTGGGATCACGCGGCGATTATCCTGATTTAGAAACGTCCAGATGATTGCCCCGATCCCACATCCAATGGTGATCAGTCCGGTCCAGGACAGGTTGACTCGCCACAGCGGCGTGTTCTTTATATCCAGCTGAATCGTCTCTTCAGCCGAAAGGATCGGTAAACTCAATTGCAGCGGCGACGGCGAACCGGTTTCGGAGAAGGCGGTCACAGCAGCCAATACCGAGACACCAATCGCGATCACCAAACCGCCCAGTCCGACGACGGGGAGAATCCCGTTCCGTCGACAGCACTCCAACCCTATCCCGACAAGCAGCGCGACCGATCCCAGCCAGATCAGTCCTTGTTTGGCCAGCCATTCATATCCCGATGGGCGAAGCACCGGCGTCGGTGGAGTGACCGTTCCGCCGCTGGGAACCAACACGCGATTCTCGTCGCCGACGACATTCCATTGTGTCTTCAGGACCGGTACAAAAACGATCGGCAATGATAATTTTGGATTGGATTCATCGACAGCCGGTTTGCCTAACCGCAAACTGACTTCGATTGGAACGTTCGGCTCCGTTCCGCCGGGCAGCGGAATCAACGTCGCGTCATCAGCCTGCCGAGCGGTAACCGGTTCGCCGTCGACGGTTACTTCCCATAGACGCACCGGTGGCGGCGGAAGTTTGATCTTCAATGTTCGTCGTCCCCGCGACTTAACGAAATAGACCACATCGGTCACCAATTCGCCGTCACGAGAAACTCGACTGTTCGCTTCCGAGAATTCGACGACTTGTGTCACCATGGTTCCCGGTTCAAACCAGTTGACATTCAAATTCAAGTCGAAAGGACGTTGCGTGTATTGCCACGTCCCAAGTGCGGGCGCGGTGCCGAGTAACCGCAGCTCTGCCGGCAATTCCAACGGATCAAGTTTCAGCATTTCGTCGGAGATCGACTGTGTTTTGAGATCGACTTGTACAGGACTAACGACTTGGATGTAACCGCGTTCGCCCTGGACGCCGAGCGGAGCGATTTGGCCGGCGCGGAAAGAGCCTCCGGTCGGGTCAGGTTTTTCTTCGAATGTCACCAGCAACGTGTAGGCCCCCATCACGCCCTGGTGCAGCGAAACGATCAACGTGTCGTCTTCACGTCGCCAAGTGCGAACGTCTCGGCCATCGACCATCACATTGCCCAACGTTTTAGGCGCCGATATTTTAAGTTCGCCGATCGGCGATCCGGTAACGAAGTAATTGATCAATGCGCTTCCGTAAACCGTTTCTTCACTGAGCGAATAAAGGTGAAACAGGTCCGCTTGCACGCTTCGCTGAAGCACTTCGATGCGCATCGTCGCTGTCCAATTCGGTTGGCGGATACGAAACGCTTGTTGAAGATTCGTCGATGCCTTTGGGAAGTACGAGACAGGTTTTTCAACCAATAAATCCGTGGCTCCGGGGGTGATCCGAAAGCCCGCTGCGCCGACGATTCCCAGATCGCCGCGCACGGATTTCGCTTCGGGAAATTCGATGCGTGGCAGCGTCCAGTTCCCTTCTACCGCGGGTTCACTTTTCTCTAAATGCAGCGTTACCAATTGTCGGCCTTCGACATCCTGGCCGAAGACAACTTTCAAGTTTCGGCGACCGTCTGCGGTTTCAGACGCGGCAATGTAGTCAGCCACGCTAGCGCCGGTCACAGAGACGACGGAATAGTCCGACGCTATGCCGAAGTCCCACTCGCGAACCGGCGCCTCGCGAATATCCAATTCAATGTCAGATCGAATCACACGATCCGTTTCGGTTAACTCGTACAACGTTAATTCGGAAACATTCACTTCCGGTTGAATACGGTCGGCGGAAATCGTGAACGCATGGTCGGTCGCTGGGAATCGATAGACAAACGTTTGTCGTGCTTCGATTGCGTCGCCGGGAAACTGATCAGGCGACAATTGAGTCAATCCGGCCAGACCGGTAGGCTCCAGACGCACCGATCCGGAATTCGTCAGTCTTAAATATCCTGAATGACGAATCGCGCCGATCGGATTCAATCGCAATCCCTCCACTCGTACCGGAAATGCATCCAATGGAGTCTGACTGCGAACCCTGATCTGACTTTGCCCGGTCATCGGTTGGCTGAGGGTCGCATCCAGTTGACGGTCATCGCCTTTGACACTGACTTTCCAGCCGACAATGTTGTCGCCCTGGACATCCAGGATTTCGCCTGGACCTTTCAGTTGAATGCTCAGCGATTTCAATTCGCCCTGAAGAACCTGGAAGTCGATTTCGTGTTCCTGGCGAAGCAGGCCGGCGCCGACTCTTGCTTCGATGCGACCCGTTGTTGTGAAGAACAGCTTTCCCTCGCCCGCCTGATTGACCTTTTTCCATTGCAACTTGACGCGACCCGTTGCCGGCAAAAATCCAAGCCACGAATCGCTTTCACGCAGCGGCACGACGGATTCCTGGTCACGATGGAATTCATAGCCCGATTCCAGACCGTTTAACGTCAATGGAACGACTGCTCCCGCGGCAACACTAAAATCAATGCCCTGCCAGTCCGATCCCGAGGTGCCGGCGACGGATGTTCCCAAAGTTGCAACAAAGTCCAACGTCACAGGAAACTGACCTGATTTAACAAAGACAAGCTTGTACGCAGAATGATCGCCATCGGTCGAAAGCCGGACGTGATAGTTCGCATCGGTGGGCATTTTCAGGACCGCCGCGTTGCCAGACAGAATGACAATTTCTGCACCGGCCTTTGCGACTCGCGCATCACCGTGTAATCGAAATTGAATCGATTTTCCGTTGGGATGCAGTTGGCCTACCAACGTGGTGTTTACCATTTCAATTGGACCAGCTGCGGCACCATCACGAGTGATCGAAAGTTTTATTTGGCCACCGGTCGCGGTCTGGAAACGGGTTACACGGTCATTCGAGTCCAACGGTGCAAAGCCGTCGACCGAAGCAACCGACCCGACCACACCGGTTGCAAATTCCAGATTCACGGTCGAATTGAAACCGACCGAATCACCCGGAGCCAACAGTGTTAAGTCGATCGAATCGGGCAAGGTCAATTCACGTGATTGAATTTTGATCACGGCGTCTAATTCGGTCGTAGCTTCCTTTACGTTGAAGTCCAGAAAACGCGTCGCTCCTTCGCGGCGTACCGACCAGGATTGGATGTGTTCCGATGCGACCTCGACGACCTCACCATCGCCAATGAGCCCGATGCTGATCGTCTTTGCCGTTCCTTGGATGATTTTTGCATTCAAGTCAACGACTTGATCGATGCGTTCGGGACCCACGATGACCTTGGCGTTCGACTTGGCCGTGAAAAACACCGGCGGTTCGGGCAATCTGCCGCGCGCTTCGACGACGATGGATCCGGTACCGTCGTGACCGATCGAGCTGTTGATGGTGGCGCGTTCGGACGTTTCCTGGGCGACACAGGGATGGACCAACAGTCCCAGAATTCCGAGCAGTAAGATTGACTTGTACATGTCTGTTGACTCAGGTGATGTTTATTGTGGTGCGTGTCAATTCCCGCTGATCTGTCGCGTCTGATCGATCATTTGACGTAGCTGCCCGACCCGATCGGAATTTCGATTGCGATCCGGCAATCCGGAAATCAGATCGGACAGTGTTTTTAAGTCGACGGTTTCTCCGAGTGGTTCGCCGCGGAGTTTTGCAGCCAGCAGCGCGGCCGAGGTCGCGATACGAATCGCGGGTGTGGCCTGATCGGGCCGAGGTGCGTTGGCTTCATACAGGATTGGCCAACGGTTCTCGATCATTTGCCCGGTCGACAAGTTACGGAATCGTACCGAAACCGAACCGATGTCCCCTTCGCCATCCGGTTTGGTTTCTACCTGGTAAATCGCGACACCTGCTTCGGCGGCCGCCATCTCGGCGGCGTCGACCTGGTCGTTGCGAAAGTCTTCTTGTTTCAAGAGGTGTTTTTCGAAGCCGAGTAACTTGTATCGACCAACTCGATTCGGATTGAACTCGATTTGAACCTTCACATTCTTTGCCGATGGACGCAGCGCGCCGGCAATCTGGCGGACAAAACTGGCATCGGCGGAATCCGGAGTATCAAGCAAGTAATAGCGGCCGTCGCCGTTGCGTGTCAGTGCTTCCAGGACTTCGTCGTTCAAGCCTTCGGCGCAAATCCCCGCCGCATCAAAAGCGACTCCAGCGTCGCGGATCGTTGTGATCAATTTCGATAAACGCTCGGGATCGGCATCTCCCAGATTGACGGCTCCATCGGTCAACAAGACGATTCGGTTTTGGGCGCCGTCGGCTCGCTGTTCCAATGCTTTCTCAAAGGCTAATTGCAACGCCAATTCGATGTTGGTGCCACCCTCGCTGGGCAAGCCATCGATCAGCGAGATCAATTGTTGTGACTGATCGCCGCCGACTTTGTCGACCAACAAACGGGGTTGCCGCGCGAAACTGATCAGTGTGCTTTGGTCATTCGGAGTCAATTGTTGGGCAAGCAACGAAAAGGCACGGCGGATGGTTTGCCGACGGTCGGCGCGTTCCATCGAACCCGAATTGTCCAGCAAGAAAGTCAATCGCAGTGGAGTGTTGTTTGATCGACCGGTCGCGGCGGTGCGCAAGGACACTCGCAACAGGTTCCGCTGCTGCAAAAACGGGTGGATCGATTGTTCGATCCGGCAAGCGACTTTTTCGCCGTGGGCGGGTATCGGGTCGCCGTAGTCAAACGCGTTGACAAACTCTTCGATGCGGACCTTTTCCGGATCCGGCCATTGGCCGTTTGCCAATGCCGCCTGCGCGAGTTTGAACGACACGTCGCTGACGTGAAGTGAGAAGGTTGAAAAGGCTTCCGTAGCGGCGTTGGTTTCGTTTAGTCCGGCGGGAGGTGCGGAAGTCCTGGACCAATCACGTTTCCTCATCTCGGTCTGTTGCTTTGCCGGTCCTTCGACGGCTGACTCCGACATGTCGCCTTTCTTTCCCGCCTCCTTGGCGGCAGTTCGGACTTGTCCTCGTTCTGCTTTATCCTGACTTGGCGAGTGCCGGTTTAATTCCAGTTGTTTTTCTTTCGTCAGTAGCGAAGTTCCCTCCACCCCACGGTATCGAATCGTCTCGCGAGGAGACTTTGAGTCATCTGGGCGACTCGTCGGGCTGTTACTGGCGTCGTCGAACATCATATTGCTGTTGCTTCCACTAAAATCGCCGTTCAGTTCGCCACGCGCTAAACCGCCATCGTTGGAGAGTTCTTTTTCGGCGGATTCGGATCCGGCTGCCTCAAAGGAATACTTGAGATTTGTCCCGTAAAACGAGGATCCAAGTGTGGCGTCGACAACTCCCTGCACCGAATCTTCGCCGTATTGCTGCATTTTTTTATAAGACGGTCTTTTGACTTCCTGTTTGAACTGAGCGCCATCGCCAACGATTGCA
>JAGQPO010000271.1 GCA_020426665.1 Planctomycetales bacterium | reverse complement strand
ACTCAGGTATTGATCGTAGGGCAGAACGGCGGTGGTTTGCGAGCCAAAGAAGTCGGTGTACCAAACGGTCAGCAACCCCATCAGCACGGGCATGTTTTCGCTCAGCGGCGCGTTTCGATAGTGTTGGTCCATCTCGTGGAATCCGTCCAGCATCTCGCGGAACTGGTCCGGTCCGATCGCCAACATCGTGGAAAGTCCGATCGCGGAATCCATCGAATAGCGACCGCCGACCCNNAGTCCCAGAAACCGAACATGTTGTCAGTGTCGATTCCGAACTCGGCAACCTGCTGGGCATTGGTCGAAAGCGCGACAAAGTGTTTGGCCACGGCGGATTGGTCGCCGCCCAGTTTTTGTAACAGCCAGCTTCGCGCAGTGTGCGCGTTGGTCATTGTCTCTTGAGTGGTAAACGTTTTTGAGGCAACGATGAACAACGTTTCGGCTGGATCAAGATCTCTGGTCGCTTCGGCAAAGTCCGTCCCGTCGACATTGGAAACAAAACGCAGTGTCAGGTCGCGATTGCTGTAGTGACGCAGCGCTTCGTAGGCCATGACCGGGCCAAGGTCTGATCCGCCGATTCCAATATTGACGATGTTGCGAATCTTTTTGCCGGTGTGACCGGTCCAGCGGCCGCTGGTGATTGAATCACAGAACGTCGCCATTTTGTCCAAAACCGCGTGAACATCGGGAACGACATTGACGCCTTCGAATTCAATGGTGGCATCGCGAGGGGCACGTAACGCGGTGTGCAACACGGCGCGGTCTTCGGTCGTGTTGATCTTCTCACCGTTCATCATCGCATCAATGTGTTGCTTCAGATCCGCCGACTCGGCAAGTTCGATCAGCAGCGAGATGGTTTCGGAATTGATGCGGTTCTTGGAGTAATCCAGATACAAACCGACGGCTTCGAGCGAAAAATCTTCGCCCCGATTCGGATCGTCTGCAAATAAGTCTCGCAAATGCTTTGATTTAATTTGCTCGTAATGTGCGCTCAAGTTTTTCCAAGCGGCCTGGCTAGTCAAAGGGGCGGTCATCAAACTTGTTGTCATCGGTATGGGATTCTGGTGAGTTGATGGTGTGGGCATGTCTGAACACGTCGGGGCCACTCGACCGGCCTCGAACCATCAATGTGTTGCAGTTTAACGGTATGTGGGCTGATGGGGACCACAGGTTTGTCCGGAATCCCCAACGGTCGATTTCCGGATTTCCGTGTCGCAGCGGCGCGGCCACTGGTGCGTTGGCGGAACCTGGCACGCCGGAGGAATGGCTCGGGGGCCATGCAGGCCGTTGTCGCCCGGATTGAGCGGCACTTTGCGTCTCTGTCGAAAGATGACATGGATTGTCGCCGGACACTACGTGGCCGATTTGGCCCACCTGGGAGAGTTCGGCGACAATGGACGAGAATCTTGAAAACGCTCTAAACGAAAAAAGCGATCCCACGGCAAGACTCTTGTTAGTATGAAGCTGGTGCGTCCAGAATTCGTTTTCGCATTTGAGTGAAGTTTGTGCAACGGACATGCGGTCAGCTGCAATCGACGTGAGGCGACTCTCTGGAAGTCCGTCGTACCCTGAAAAAGGACCCAGACAGATAGGTTTGATCAAAGACGTGAAATTACAATCACTCCGGCCGTTGCCTTTGGCGATCTTCGTTATCACGATCGCTGCTGCGCCGGCGCCTGCCCAGCAACCGTTGTCATTTAATCGCGATGTCCGGCCGATTCTTTCAGACAAGTGCTTCTTTTGCCACGGCCCCGAAGACAAGCATCGCGCGGCGGACCTGAGATTGGATCAATCGGAAATTGCATACCAGTCGGCGATTGTGCCGGGCAACGCGGGCGAAAGTGGTTTGATCTCGCGAATCTTCGAAACGGATCCGGATCTCAAGATGCCTCCGCCGGATTCAGGCAAAAGTCTTAGCGAATCAGAAGCGGCGATCTTGCGACGCTGGATCGACGAAGGGGCGAAGTATGAAGCCTATTGGGCTTACGTCCGGCCTCGCGACCCGTTGGCCGCTAGCGCGTTTCAGTCGCTCGGCACCGAGGCACCCGCTGGCGGTGTTCATCCCGATGCGGGGCCGATCGATCGGCTGGTGCGGAGGGCGCTTGCCGGCCAACCCATTGCGCCGGCACCCAGGGCGGATCGTCGCGATCAAATCCGCCGACTCTACTTGGATCTGACCGGTCTGCCGCCCACTTACCAGCAGATCACAGAGTTCATCGCCGACGAAAGCGCCGACGCATACGAGCGCCGCGTTGACGAATTGATCGCGTCTCCAGGTTTTGGTGAACGGTTTGCAGAATACTGGTTGGACCTTGTTCGTTTTGCAGGCACCGTCGGATACCACGGCGATCAAGATCACAACATCGACCCCTATCGCGATTATGTGATTGACTCGATCAACGATAGCATGCCGCTGAATCAATTCAGTCGCGAACAATTGGCGGGCGACTTGTTGGCCAGTCCGACGATCGAGCAGCAAATTGCCAGTGGTTACAACCGATTGCTGCAAACCACACACGAAGGCGGGCTGCAACCCAAAGAGTACTTGACGATTTATGCGGCTGACCGCGTACGCAATTTTTCTGCGGTGTGGATGGCCGCCACACTGGGTTGTGCCCAATGCCACGATCACAAGTATGACCCTTACACGTCACACGATTTTTATTCGCTCGCCGCATTTTTTGCCGACGTCGATGAAGAAGCCCACTTTAAAAATGGCACCAACGCATTGCCGACCCGACGCGACCCGGAAATGGATGTACTGGGGCGAACCGACCGGTTACGAGTTGACCAGTTGGATTCGCAGATCCGTGCGGCCGAAGCGAGTTCGGATCAGGAGCGATTGGCGGAGTTGAATCGCGAGAAGGAGAAAATTAATTCACGTCGGAGGCGGACGATGATCACCAAAGCCGTCACCCCGCGCACCGTGCGGTTCTTGCCACGCGGAAACTGGCTGGATGAAAGCGGCGAGATTGTGCAGCCGGCGATCCCAGCGTTTTTGGGTGACATCCGTGAGTTTGCTGGGCTGGAACCTGGCGAGCGGCCGACGCGTCTTGACTTGGCTAATTGGTTATTTGACGTCGATCGGGGAGTCGGCGGATTGACCGCACGTGTGTTCGCCAACCGCCTGTGGTACCTGTACACGGGGCGTGGGATCAGCCCGACGCTTGGTGATTTTGGCGGCCAAGGACGCCCGCCGTCCAATCCGGATTTGCTGGATCATCTGGCCGGAGTGTTGATCCAGACTGACTGGGATATCAAGGCCACGGTTCGCCAGATCGTCACCAGCGAAACCTACCGCCAATCGGTGATCATGGACGATTCGCATCGCAGTATCGATCCCTACAACGACTGGGCGGCATCTCAATCCGGTCATCGCTTGCCGGCCGAAACCGTTCGTGATACG
>JAGQPO010000270.1 GCA_020426665.1 Planctomycetales bacterium | reverse complement strand
ATGCGTCGAGTCCCCCCGTTGACGCTCCGACGCCAACGACCAGCATTTGGCCAGTCGTATTGTTGGGGACGTTGGCTTTGCTCGGCATCGTTCGACCGGAGGTAAAGGAGGTTCGCGATCGACCGGCGTTCCACAAGTCATGACGCCGCAATTCGATAGTGATTTCAGTTTACTCGTTTGTCTCATCGATCGGGCGTCGAGCGATGCTCGCGTCAACCTTTTCGGTGGCGCTTTCGACTTTCTCGGCGGCACTCTCGACGGCCTGTTTGGATTTCTCCACTAGCACTGAAGTGTCCTGTTTCACCTTTTGTGAATCGACCCGAATCGTCGGGTCCCCGCCAGGCGAGCTGAACTGAATCCAGCCGATCAAGCCTAGAATGAGTAGCACAACAGCGATTGCGATCATTGCACGCATCAGTCGGTTTCCTTTTCTATAAGTGTCGTATCTGCGGCCCCATTCGGTCGCGGTGATGCGAGGCGACGCAATTCGCGCGCCACAGAAAAGGACAAAAAAGTCGGGCGTGGCACAGCATTTGCGAATTTCTGTTCATTCAACAATTGGTGTGCGCGAACACAGAAATGAGGGAAAAATCAAATGGATATTCCACAAATCACTTCCAATACCCGTGCGGAGTGTGGCGAAATGGGCCAAAGGTACCTTGCCACGGGATCTAGCGTCGCCTTACGTCGATGGGAAGAACAGGCCTGCGATTTCGGCGATCCAACCGTCAGAGACTACGAGACGGTAGGTTATGTCTTGAAAGGCAATTTGGAACTCGACCTTGACGGCCAAACCGCAACGTTGCACGCCGGCGATTCGTGGTTGGTTCCGGCTGGCGCGCGACACCGTTATCGCATTATCGAGCCGATTGTCGCGATCGAAGCAACCAGCCCGCCGGCACGATTTAATCATCGCGACGAGCCGGCATAACGATGAAACGAATCGAAACTGACATCGACCAGGGCGTGAGTCGCATTCACGATGTAGTGTGTTAGTCGATCAGCCACAACCCCACTGCAAAGGCGACGGAGGCCAGTGCGAGGATTGTCAGATATCCAATCGCCACAAGAGCGAATGGAGCTTCCGGCGCTTTTTTATCGAGTGTCGCGTTCGGATCTGCGGCCCTGCGTTTGGACTTTTCGGAGATTCCTTGGTGTGGATTCATTTTCGTTTACTGGCGTTTTGGGCGAGTGGATTGTGTCAAAGCAGAACCAAGTAAGAATTGTCAAAGCGGCGAAAGCTTGACCCGTTCTGCGCTTCGATCTCCGGCTGCGCTTCGATCTCCGGTTTAGATCTCCTGAGCTTGCAGCATCCAGAGATGTTTTTCCATTGGGCCGGTGGTGGCAATTAACAGATCCTCCGTGATCGGGTCCAGTTCTGCCATTTCGCTGATCGCGTGTCGCAGACTGTCGGTCGCTGTCTTCACTGCGTCGGCGACCAATGAAATCGTTTCTGTCACCGGAACAAATTCTCGAGGGTATGCGGTCAAGTCGCTGTACTGAGCAACCGTCGACGAACGTCCGTCGGCAGCAACACCGAGCGCCGAGATTCGTTCGGCAACTTCATCACTGGCGTTTCGCACCGTCGCAATGATTTCGTCCAGCTGCAAATGAATGCTTCGAAAGCCGGAGCCGACAACATTCCAGTGGGCCTGCTTCATCAACAGCGCCAGGTCGATCAGGTTGGTCAGATTCTTCTGCAGGATTGATGTAACTTTTTCATTGGTGTCGGTATTGAGAATATCTCGTTTGAATTCGTTCTGAGTAGCAACTGCCATTGGTTCGTTCCTGTGGTTAAAAGTGATTGATTTGAAGTCGATGTTCAAGAAAGATGCAAACGTCGGGCCAAGTTAGCTGATGGCCATGTCGACGTCTTGGATCGTCTCGCGTTTGCCTTCGTCTACGGCATCACCGTCGAATTCGTTGTCGTCGACGGCTTGCCTTCATCGCTCATCCGGACGGTTTTCATTCGCCGCCCTTCTGGCTGTTTCACATTCAACGAGACAATTTCCAGCCCACCAACACACCCAAACCGAACGCCCAAAATGCAGCGACATCGGGGTTATCTTTGGCGTACGACTTCGCCAAACTGAAAAGATCCTTGGCCGGATCCGCGACGTAATGTTCAGCGGCGTCGTGACCAAACTCCATCGCACCGCTGGCGACTCGGTGAGCGGTTTGCTTCGCTTGATCCGACATGGTTGATCGGTTTTGGTTGGTGGATCGGTTCACGGATTGCGGCACTGACATTTTCGCACCTTAATTTGCGTTATTTTTAAAAGTGGCAGGTGTCAAACGGAGTGGTTCTGCGGTTGCCACGAACGGATGACTGCCGAATTGCTTTGACTGACGAATTCGCAAGTGGTGCAATCACCGCGCCAAACATAAAAGCCGCCGAAAATCGTCTTCCAAGACGGTACGCAGGGCGGTTTGCGACCACAGTGGACGATCATCGATCGATCGAAGTTCGGTTCATACGACGGTCAATTTCACATCGTGCCCGACCGAAGCTTAAAATGGATTCATGGATTACCTGAAACAAGTCTTTTCCGAATTCGGCAAAAACCGTTGCAGCACGCTTGCGGCCGCTCTGGCTTTTTACACAGCCTTCGCACTGCCGCCACTGCTTTACTTGTTATTGTGGGTTTACTACACATCAATGATTGTGTTACTGGGTGCCGAAGCGACACAGGTCTACGCCGTGATGTATGGTAAAGGTGTTTGCCCGGAACGCGATGCCGTCCACGTGGTCCGCCAAACGGTACGCGACGCCGATTCAAGCCAAGGTTAAACTTTTTTAGAGTTTCGGTCCCAGTCATTGGCGAATGTCGTTGTGTTCGTCAACAACAAGAACGGTTGTTATCTGTTGCACCACGTTCTGCTTGACCCACGGTCGATGAAACGGCGTTTTGTGACGCGACCATTGACACGATTTTCTGGCGTGTC
This sequence comes from Planctomycetales bacterium, assembly GCA_020426665.1. Classification (GTDB taxonomy): domain Bacteria; phylum Planctomycetota; class Planctomycetia; order Pirellulales; family Pirellulaceae; genus Stieleria. Next base: position 11,982 of record JAGQPO010000270.1, on the reverse strand, counting down.
TGTGAAAAGGACGTCGTCACGCTGGTCGCGCCCACCTTCCGAAATTTCACAAACATCCTGTCGAAGTTTTTAAACTTGCCCAAGGCCGAGATGACGATCGGCCCACCGTATCCCGCAGCGCGAATTGACTTGCAAAGAAACCGGGCCTGTGGGAAACCGCCTTTGGGCAAGACAACGATCAACACAACCGCCGGGGTCACCCTCATGATTTGCCGCCCGACTTCGTGTGGCAAAGTATCGCCGTCAATCGAATTCAATTGATACCGGCCTGCTCCTCCTCGACGAAGCAGATTCAGAACCAAGGCCTCGCTGAAGTGATGTGAGACACATCCGACGACGGCAGGAAAATCCAGCGGTTCACCTTCACTGGCTTGCGATTCGGAATCGTACTCCATTTGGTCGATCAAGCCGCCGGCCAGTGCAAACAAACGATTTGAGTCGGCTTCGGACAATCGATCTGCCTGGTGGTCGTTTCGAATCCGTTTAAGCGTTGGAACCATTACATCGTCACAGGTTTGGTCGATACCGGTCTCCGTCATTTGCTTTTGCAACAGTTCCAACGAACGGTCTTGATCTCCGACCAGCAGACGCTGGTACAGACGCAGCGACGGACTAATTTCGACCTCTTCGCCCAACAGTATCGCTAAGATCCTAAACCGTGGGACGTGACGCCCAAGGACCACCAGGCATACCGTCAACGGTGTCGAGAGCAATAAACCGACCGGCCCCCAAAGCCAACCCCAGAACACTGCAGCGACAATCACGGCGACGGCGGAAATACCGGTGCTTGCACCATACAACCATGGTTCCAACACATTGTTGCTTAACAATTCCATCGCAACAATAACGGCCAGCACGACAGCAAAGACGCCGTAGCCCGGGAAGACAGACAGTGCGATTGCAAGCGGAAACATCGCGGCTGCCGTCGGCCCAATGTACGGCACGAATCGAAGACATGTCGCGAGCACACCCCACAAGACCGCGTTGGGAAAAACGCCGCTGTCGGTCATCGTAAGCCCAATGATTACGAGACAGATCGCCAAAGCAAACCCGTACGAAGTGTTGATGATTGTTTGCGCGATCAAGTAGCGACTGATCCGGTGGCCGACTTCGTTCAACGCTTCGGTCGTGGTGACGTAGTCGCCGTGGGAGACCACTGCGATGATCCGATCCCGCAGGTCTTCGCGATGAATCAACATGAACAGGGCGAAAACAGTCGCCAGCCCCGCTGTCGCCAATGGCCCCAGAACCGTACCGGCGGAGCTGGCCCATGAAGCCAAATCCAATTCATTGTTTACCTCGTGGGTGTAGATTGCCGACTTCGGTGTCGCCCCGTCACGCGGACCACTTTCCGTCTCGTCGCCCGCGGCGGGCAACAGTGAATCGGTCCACCGTTGGAATACTGTTTTCGGCGTCGGTTCCGATTTCTTTTTGCCTTCCATCGCCTCGGAAACTTCCTCGGCAAGTTCATCCAAACCGTCTCCCACCCCGCTTGTTAGACCGGCAAGACTGCGGGCCTTTTGGACCAATTCGTCTTTGTGCTGTGGCAACTCACCGACCAGTGTGGTCAGTTCGCGACCGAGTAATGTGAACCCGCTGGCTAACAGGATGAACGCGAACGTTGCCGTTACGATCACTGCCGCAACGTTGGGAACACCGGCCCGCTGAACTCGATTGACGAGTGGGCTTAGCAAGAACGACAACAACAAACCGAGGGCGAGTGGAATGAAAACATCCCGGGCAAAGTACAACGCCGACACGGCAAGTACGACCGCCAACAGTTGGGCGACGGCGGCAATGATCGTAAGTTCAGACTGACGCGACTTCATTCATGGCTTCTTATGAACACGCTTTGCGATTCGACAACTTCCACCAGGCGTCAGCGCCTGGTGGAGGTTGCGATCCAGGAAATTGCTTCTCCAAGCAACTAGCGTGCCGGGAGGCCGAAAGATGGACGAGGCGTCCCGGACGAATCCCCTTTCGTTTCAGCGGAACTCCAGCAACATCAGAACTTCGAAATAAAGCAGGACTTCGAATTAAATTTGAATCCCGCTGCTTCTCAACAGCAGTTCCCGGTACCAGGACGTCCAATTCGATCATCCCTTCACTCGCCGCCCCGGCTGTACTCTGGCCGATCAGCATGGCGGATCAGCGGCCAGAATCAACTCTCGTTTTGTTCCTTTTCGATCTGATTCTTCTTCTGGCATGGGGTGTGCTTCTATTTTCGTTCGGCATCGCGATCGCAGCGGTGACAACACAAATCAGCAACTCGAAAGGAGTGAACCATGGTGACGAAAGAAGAATTGAAAGGTCAGTGGAATCAAGTCAAAGGCCGTTTGCAAGAACATTGGGGGCAATTGACGGATGACGACTTAAGAAGAGCGGAAGGCTCGGCAGACCGACTCGTCGGCGTCGTCCAACAGAAGACCGGCGCGACGCGCCGTGAAGTCGAAGACTTTCTTCAGGACATCTTCTGTGACACCAATCAAATCAAGGAACGTGTCACCGAAGCCGCCCGTCAATACGCCGAAACGGCCAGCGAGTATGCCGCCGAAGCGGGAGACTATGTCAAACAAAACTATCGCCTTGCATCCGATAAGGGTGCCCAATACGGCGAGAAGCTTGCCCACACCGTCCGATCTCGGCCAACAGAGTCTCTGGCGATCGCTTTCGGGCTGGGAATCGCTGCCGGCGCGTTGTTCTTTCTAAAGAATCGTCGATAACCTCTCCGACGCATCGATCGAATTCACTCGACGCGGTTGATCCATCATGACAACTACTCTCGCGACCGAAAAACAATCGCAAGCCATTCGTCGGCGAATGCAAAAGATTCGCAATGAGCTCCCGTACGACGCTGATGCCGCTCGGGAGCGCGTGCGGCAATTGACCGATTGGAAGTATCACGTTCGCAAACATCCCTGGCCGATCTTGGTCACGGCCGGCGTAATCGGATACATGTCGATTCCGGCAAAGAATCAAGACCGAACGACCAGAAAATCGGGCGCCGGTCTGACCGATGACGCGAGCGCCGTCCCGATCGATTCACCGTCGGCCGAGAAAGGTCTTTTGGGAGGAATCACGGGCGCTCTGTTGACGCTGGCAATCCGCTCCGGAACTTCAATTGCTTCGAAGCACCTGACCGAGGCGTTTGTGCGCGGTTTCTCCCGACAGCACGCAGCGGAAACCTTTGACCATCCGGACCACTATTCATGATCGCTCCAATTGAAGAAATGATTTGCAATCGACGAGACTCGATCGCGGTCGACCTGACGTCGAATGAAAACCTTGCGTCCGATCCAGCGAACCACGCTTCCGCCAAACTTGTCGCTGATGTCGTCGCCGACCATCCGGTGATGGCTTTGACTTTGGCGGCATCGGTCGGTGCGTTGGCCGGCTGGTTCGTTAAACGAAAACTTTTTCAATAGGTCACGCGCAATGATGAACCAACCGGGATTCGGGCGAGTTACACGTGACGTCGTTGATCTCGTCGAATTGCAATTGCAATTACTTGCTGTCGACGGCCAGGTCGCCAAACGCAAGGCGATACAAGCGGTCGTCTGTGCGGCAGTCGCGATCACTCTTTGTGTGTCCACGTTGACGACCATTTTGCTGGGCGTTGGTTTTCTGTTCCACGAGAACCTGGAATGGTCGGTCGGAGCATCATTGATGGCTGTTGCGGTGGCGTCGTTAGTGATCGTGACCGTGATGCTGGTCGCTGCAACCTTGGCGATCCGTTCAGCCGCCGCAGCGATGGGGGAAACCAAATCGGAATTCGCCGAAAACTTGAGGTGGCTGAAAGGCATTCTGATCTCACCCGACTCGTCTCCACGTCATCAAATCCGGAAAGATGACTTTGAGCCGTACCGGCCGAACGCCTGCACTCATTCCGATCAACGACCCGTCCGCCGCACGCAATCTCGATTCGAAAACCACTGAATCTCGATTCGAAACCACTGAATCTCGATTCGAAACCACTGAATGCGAGCTCTCGTTAGCCGCAGTCATCGGACGACGCGAATAACGCACTCCTGGTCGTCGTGGATCCCATTCACGCTGGGGGTGTGTATGATGGGAGCTGTTGATCGCCGAGTGTTGGGCGAGATTCATGTCTTTGACTTCAATCGCCGAGCCATTTTCAATCGCGTGCTTCAGTTCGTTTATGCTCCCTACCACGTTCCGGTTTGTCGTCGTCATTTTGCTGGTCTCCGGTGTGGTGGTCGCCGCGACCGATGAACCGTCTGATATGGCAGGATTCTCCTCCGTGGTCCGACCCTTCATTCAAGCCCACTGCGTGGGTTGCCATGGCCCCACCAACCAGGAAGGAAACCTGCGTCTTGATACGCTCCAGCCGAACTTTTCCGATCCATTGACAACCAGCCAATGGGCCGAGGTGGTTCATTCAATCAATGGCCACCAAATGCCACCTGAAGATGAACAACAACCGCCTCCGCAGGACGCCGCAATGTTCGCAGAGTGGATCGAAGGGAAAATGGCGGAAAGCGAAATCGCGAAACGATCCAACCGAGTTGTGTTGCGCCGGATGAACCGCGCGGAGTACAACAACACCATCCGTGATCTCGTGGGAGTGGACTTTGACCCGGCGGACGAATTCCCGGAGGATCCGCCGGCAGGCGGGTTTGACAACATCGGCGAGGCGTTAACGTTCTCGCCGTTGCAGATGGAATTGTACTACGCCGCCGCCCGAAAAATCTTGGACCGCGCCCTCGTCGAAGGTGAACAACCCAAACCGATCAAGTGGCATTTTGAACCTGAGGACAACACCGAAGGGGGTGACCGATACCGGGTCAAGCACGACGGCAACAACATCCTGTTGAATGATGGTGAAAACCCCACGCATGATGGATTTACGGTGATCCATCATGATTCGTGGAACAAAGGAATCGGGTTTCGCGATTTTCAACTGCCCGCAGAAGGTGAATACATTATTCGCTTTCGAGCCGCCGGCCGGGTGCCGACACGGGAGCAAGTGGTGGCTTCGGCGCGGACGATCCTGGAGAACCGCCGGGATGAACAGGTTGCCAAGAAACCAGATTCGAAAAAGCGCGAAGACGAACGTGTCGAGAAAGACGTAGAACATTTCCGGCAGGATCGGATGTACGACTACGGACCTCCACGGGTGAAAGTCGGGATCGATCTAGGCGGAACCCCGTTGGTTGTGACAGACATTGATGTCGATGCTGTGGAATCCATGCCGCAAACCTACGAAGTTCACGCACACTTCACGACCGAGAAAGCCGGTGTCCGTCTGAATTATTCTTACAGCGTGCCCCGCGTGCTGGAGAATTTTTGGATGCAAGGGCGTGATGAATTTGCTCGACCCGAATTGATGGTCGATTGGGTCGAGCTGGAAGGCCCCATACATCCCGTCTGGCCGCCGGAGATCCACACCCGAATATTGTTTGATTCACCAAACAAAGCAACGAACGAACTGGCATACGCACGCGAGGTGATCACAAGGTTCATGGGCTGGGCTTATCGACGCCCGCCGACAACCGTCGAGATCGATGCAAAGTTGGCGCTGTTTGAAAAGCTGCGTGACGATAAGCCCTCGTTTGTCGAAGCGATCAAAGTGCCGTTGGCTGCCGTGCTGGCGTCTCCAAATTTCCTTTTCCTGGTCGAGCCGGCCGGCGTGGTCGACCAACCGCATCGCCTGACTCCGTACGAACTCGCCTCGCGATTGTCGTATTTTCTTTGGTCTTCGATGCCGGACTTTGAGTTATTGTCGCTGGCGAAGACGGGAAAACTGTCCGATCGCGCGGTCATGGACGCACAGGTCGACCGGATGCTTGCCGATCCGAAGAGCGACGCGTTCATCGAAAACTTTGCGGGACAGTGGCTGGGCTTGCGAAACGTCGGCGCGAACCCGCCGGCGGAGGCACTTTATCCAAAGTACGATCGACACCTGGAAGTTTCGATGGTACGCGAGACCGAATCGTTCTTCGCGGAGATTTTGCGGAACGACGTGGATGCGCGAAATCTGATCAAAAGCGACTTCGTAACAATCAACGAGCGGCTGGCACGTTTTTACGGCATCGCCGGCGTCAAAGGTGACTCGTTTCGTCGAGTGGCTGTTGAGCCCGATTCCCACCGCGGCGGGCTTGTGACCCAAGCGTCCATTCACTGCATCACATCCAACGGCACTCGCACTTCGCCGGTGACGCGCGGTGTGTGGGTGTTAAAAACGTTGCTCGGAAAAGACCCGGGGCTGCCGGTGGCAAACGTCGGCGAAATCCCGACGAACGTACCGGGCATCGACAAGGCGACCGTTCGCGATCGGTTGGAAATCCATCGCCGGAACCCAGCGTGCGCCCGATGTCACAACAAGATCGATCCCCTGGGGTTTGCCTTAGAAAACTACAATGCCTGTGGAGAGTGGCGCGACCAAGAAGGACATGGATACAATGGCCGTATCGACAAAAATGACCCCGTGATCGATGCCGCCGCGAAGATGCCCGATGGTACGGAATTCACTGGAGTTGCGGGACTGCAAGATCAGTTGATCAAGAACGAAGACTTGTTTTTTAACTCACTCGCCTCACAACTGGCCACCTATGCCTTGGGACGCGAACTAGGATTCTCCGATCGACCTTTGGTGCATACCGTCGTTGAGGATTTAAAGGCCAACCAATACACATTGCGTTCCATGATCCATGCGATTGTAAAATCGGAACAGTTTAATACAAAATAACTTGAATCCAGCGATGAGACGAACACGCTACACCCCACTTTCACGCCGGACGGTTCTTCGCGGCGCCGGCGTCTGCATGGCGCTGCCGTTGTTGGATGCGATGCTGCCACGTTCGGCCTTCGCGGCACCGTCGAAATACAAGCCGCTCGCGAAATCAGGCGTCCAACCGACGCCGCGGTCGATTTTTTGTTACGTGCCTAATGGTGTGAACATCTTGGAATGGATGCCCACCGGCGCCGGCGAAAATTACCAGTTCTCTCCCACATTGGAAACATTAAAGGATCATCGCGCCGATTTCACGGTGCTGACGGGACTCGGTCATCCGCATGCAACAGGCGGGCACAGTGGAGCCGATACGTGGCTGACCGGGGCAGACCTGCAAGCGGTGCCCGGCAAGGATTACACAAACACGGTTTCGATCGATCAGATCATCGCCGAACAGGTTGGTGTCCACACCCGCTTTCCGTCACTGCAGCTTTCTGACGGATCGGGGACGGGCAGCGCGTTGCACAGCCATACCCTGTCGTTTAACCGAAACGGCACTCCGCTGCCGGCTGAGAACAGTCCCAAACGACTCTTTGAACGATTGTTTGTACCAGACGATGCCTCATCGCGCGATGCGACTCTAAGACGTTTCGCCGAAAAACGCAGCATCTTGGACGACGTTCTGGGCGAGGCCAAAGCTTTGCAAAACCGACTCGGAAAGTCTGACCAGACGAAACTGAATGAATACCTTGGGTCGGTACGTGAAACGGAACTTGCCGTTCAGCGGCAGGTTTCCTGGGTTGACGTTCCGAAACCCGATGTCGTCGCCGACGGCTTACAGTTGAACAGTCAGCCCGGCAACGCACATGACCGCACGATGTGGTTGGATGTGATGTTGGAGATCAGCTATCTTGCGTTCGCCACCGACACGACACGCGTCATTACGTTCGAATGGTCGCGTGAGGCGGGCGGCTATGGTCCGGGCGGAGAAAATCACCACGAACTTTCGCATCACGGTGGTGATGCAGGGATGCTAAAGAAGCTTGGCGTGATCGATCGCGGATTCCTGGAACGTCTCGGACGCTTTCTTTCGTTCCTCAAGCAAACCGAAGAAGGCGGACGTTCAATGCTTGATCACACCATGGTTGTTTACGGCTCCGGGATGAACAGCGGCGAACGCGGCGACCACTCGCCGAAAAATTTGCCGCTGATCGTCGCCGGGGGCAGCGCGTGGGGATTAAAACATGGACAACACCTTCAACATGACGCGGACAACCATCCCCCGCTGGCAAACGTGCTGGTCACCGTCGCTCAGAAAATGGGTATCGACACCGACACGTTCCAGGACGCAACCGGCACGCTGGCCGGCCTTGTGTGATCATCCAAGCCCTCCCATGGACCGACAACCCACCTTCCACTATCGCAACCGGTGCTTCATGCAACTTCGATCCCTCCTGCCACTGCTGATTCTGTTTATCGTCCCCACACTCGATGCGTTCGCCGCGGACGACGCCAAATTTCAAGTCCTTTTTAATGGCACCGACTTAACGGGTTGGAAAGGTGCGGACGGCTTTTGGTCCGTCCGGCAAGGATCGATTGTCGGCGAAACCACCGCCGAACACCCCGCACCGGCAAACACCTTTCTGGTTTGGCAGGGCGGCGAGGTTGGTGATTTCGAATTTCGATGCAAAGTCCGTTTCCAAGGCAACAACTCGGGCGTGCAGTACCGCAGCAAACTCGTCGACCCGGAAAACTTTCGCGTCATCGGTTACCAATGCGATCTGCACCCCGATCAATCGTACTTCGGCATGGTTTACTGTGAAAACGATGGCGGGCGAGGTATTGTTGCCAAACGTGGCGAACGATTGGAAGTTCGTGCCGACGAATCGAAACAGATGATCGGTGAACTGGACAAGACAGCCCAATTGGTCGACGATCAATGGAACGATGTTCGGATCATCGCGGTCGGCAATCGGCTGATCCACCAAATCAACGGCGTGACGGCCACCGACCTGACGGACAATCATCCGCTCGCCCGCCGGACCGGCATCCTGGCTCTGCAATTGCACGCGGGACCTGCGATGAAGGTCGAAGCACGCGGCATCTTGCTCCGAACCTTGTCCGCATCGGAAGGCAAGTCGCTGATCAACGAATTAACAGCAAACGGCCGCGAGCCTGACAAGACCGAAACAAAAAAAATCAACCCCCAGGATGCTCGGCGCGAGTGGCTGACCGGATCTCCTCAGGCACCGTGGGTGTGGACCAGTCAAGCCTCCACGGATCAACGGCTGTTCCTGCGAAAGACGTTCGATCTTCAGGGCGCACCGAAAACGGCGAACCTCTACACGACCTGTGACAATCAATTGAAATTGTGGATCAACGGGCAACTGATCGGCGAAAGTCCGGACTGGCCGAAGCCGATTGATCAAGACGTCTCGAAATACTTGAAGGCCGGCACGAACGTGATCGCCGCGCAGTGCAAGAACCAAGGCGGCGCGGCCGGCTTCGTTTTCAAATTGACGGCCCAAAGCGATCGCGGCGGACCGGTAACGGTCATTTCTGACACGTCATGGAAACACTCCGATACGGCCGTCGATGGTTTCCAAAACGCAGCGTTCGATGATTCTGCCTGGAAAGCCGCCGGCCTGACGATCGTCGGCAAAACACTCGGCGTCGCGCCTTGGAGAATCCCCAATTACGATAGCGCCGGTGCCGCGGCAGCCGGTGATCCACTCGATCAAAAGAATGTGCTGACGCGTCCTGGATTCGTGATCGATAGACTTTACCGAGTCCCCAAGTCGACCGAAGGAAGTTGGGTTTGTCTGACCAAAGACGCCGGCAACGGCTTTTATGCCAGCGATCAAGGCAATTTGGGTCTATTCCACATCACGCTCGGCGACGACGGCATCAATGTCGAAAAACTGGCCGTCACCGATCCGGAGAACGGGAATCTGCTCTCCGGGGCTCAAGGTTTGGTGTGGGCTTTCGATTCGTTGTGGATGCACCGCAATGGCGGACATCTGTTTCGCATTACGGATTCCAACGGCGATGGAATTCTGGACAAAGCCGAGTTGTATCCCGGCAAGACCGGCGGCGGCGAACACGGCAACCATGCCGTCATCATCAGCGAAGACGGCAAGGCGATCTACATGGCCGGCGGAAACCATGCGGCGCTTGAAGACTGCGAAATCAAACACGTGCAAACCTGGGACGAAGACCAATTGTTGCCACGAATGTGGGATGCAAACGGGCACGCCCGCGGAGTGTTGGCGCCCGGTGGTTGGGTCACCCGGTTGAACCCTCAAACGAAAAAACAAGAGTTGATCTGCATCGGGTTTCGCAACGAATACGATATCGCACTGAATCGATTCGGCGACATGTTCACCTACGATGCCGACATGGAATGGGACATGGGATCGCCGTGGTATCGTCCGACGCGAATTTGCCAGGTCGTTAGCGGTGGCGATTATGGATGGCGCAGCGGTACCGGAAAGTTCCCGGCGTATTACGAAGACAGTTTGCCGCCGGTTGTTGACATCGGCCCCGGTTCACCGACCGGCGTTGTGTTCGGTACCGGAGCAAAGTTTCCGACCCGATATCAAGACGCGATGTACGCATTGGATTGGACATTCGGCACCATCTACGCCGTTCACATGACGCCCGAGGGTGCCGGATACACCGGCAAACAAGAAGCGTTCATTTATGGCATTCCGTTGCCGGTCACCGACACGATCGTCGGCGGCGACGGGCATCTGTATTTCACCGTCGGCGGACGTGGTACCGATTCCGCACTTTACCGAGCTCGATACGTGGGCGACGAAAGTTTGGCTGCACCGACGTCGGACGACGCTGCGGCAGCCAAGGCTCGCCAAACGCGACGAATGCTTGAAACCTTTCACGGTCACGTCGATGCCAAGGCGGTCGAAACTGCATGGCCGTACTTGCAAAGCGGCGATCGATTCCTACGCAATGCGGCACGTGTTGCGATCGAATCACAACCCGTCGACTCGTGGGCAGATCGTGTTGCCTCGGAAAGCGACTCGCAAGCCCGAATCACCGCATCAGTCGCGCTCGCACGAATGGGCAAGCCGCAACACCAGGCCTTGCTGATCGGTGCGTTGGCGCAATTGAAACCAACGGACTTGCCCGAGTCCCAATTGCTGGGATTATTGCGAGCCTATTCGTTGGCGTTCATACGGTTGGGCAATCCCGACGAAGCGACGCGGCAAGCCGTGATCGCGGCACTTGATCCTCTGTTCCCACACCAATCAACCAACGTCAATCAAGAGTTGTTGCAGTTATTGGTCTACTTGAATGCGCCGAAGATTGCCACGCGTGCGATGCAGTTGATCGAAAAGGGGTCGGCACCGGTGATCCCGGATTGGGACGAAATCGCCGACCGCAATCCGGGCTATGGAGGAACGATCAAGAAGATGCAACAGAATCCAAGTCCGGCAAGGGAAATCGGATACGCACTAAGCTTACGCAACCAAAGCAACGGTTGGACGTTGGACGATCGACGCGCCTACTTTGAATTCATCAATCGTGCCGCCAAGGGGTCCGGCGGCGCGAGCTATCCAGGTTTTCTAAGGAACATTCGCGACGAGGCGCTGCTGACATGCACCAACGCCCACCGCGAAGCACTGCAAGATTTGACGGGTGAAGATTTTAATCCGGTGCCCAACTTTGAAATCGCACCCATCAAAGGTCCCGGTCAAAAGTGGACGGTTGAATCGGCGGCAAACGCGGCCAAAGGCACGCCTGATCTCCAGCGTGGACGGAGCTTGTTCTTTGCAGCCGACTGTGGCAAGTGCCATCGCATGGCCGGGCTGGGCGGCAGCGTTGGTCCGGACCTGACAAGTATCCCGAATAAATTCGACATGAAGTATGTCGTTGATTCGATCATTCATCCCAGCAAAGTGATTTCGGATCAATACGGTTCATCCAGCGTCCTGCTGGACGACGGGCGCGTGTTGACCGGAATCGTGATCGAGAAAGGTGACCAGTTGGAAATCTATCCCGTCAAAGCGACCGACAAACCAGAGATCGTCGCGCGTGACGAAGTGGAAGCGATTGAACCGTCCAAGGTGTCACAAATGCCGGAAGGTCTGCTCGACCGTCTTAGCCCCGAAGAGGTTCGTGATTTGGTCGCGTATCTGATGCGCGGCGGTGCCGAGAAGTAAACTCGGACGAGTGCTCCGTCCAGATTAAACTTTAGGGTTGAGTCAGCTTTGTACGACGGACTTCCAGTCCGTCGATAGCGACGTTTTTCGACGGACTGGAAGTCC